>NZ_CBCRZX010000028.1:0-63283 GCF_965137155.1 Stackebrandtia soli | reverse complement strand
CCCAACTCCTCCCCCGGCCCACCAACCCCGACACCGGCGGCACAATAGGCTGGTGAACCTGGCTGACGTGTTTCCCGACAAACCCGAACCCGACGACGTGTACGAGGCGTTCACCACGTGGACGTCCGACAACGGCATCGACCTCTACGAAGCCCAAGAGGAAGCACTCCTCGAAATCGTGTCGGGCAACAACGTCATCGTCAACACCCCCACCGGCTCAGGCAAAAGCCTCATCGCGGCCGGAGCCCACTTCGCCGCACTGTCGGCCGACCGCACCAGCTTCTACACAGCGCCCATCAAGGCACTCGTCAGCGAGAAGTTCTTCGACCTCTGCGAAAAGTTCGGTACCGACAACGTCGGCATGATGACCGGCGACGCCTCCGTCAACGCCGACGCACCACTCATCTGCTGCACCGCCGAAGTCCTCGCCAACATCGCCCTGCGCGACGGCGCCTACGCCGACGTCGGACAAGTCGTCATGGACGAATTCCACTTCTACTCCGAACCGGACCGCGGCTGGGCATGGCAGGTTCCGCTCCTCGAACTACCCCACACCCAGTTCATCCTCATGTCCGCCACCCTCGGCGACACCTCGTTCTTCGCCGAAGACCTCACCCGCCGCACCGGCCGCGAAACCGCCGTCGTCACCTCAGCCACCCGCCCCGTCCCCCTCTACTACACCTACACCCGCGACCCGCTCCAATACACCCTCGAGAACCTCCTCGAAACCGGCAAGGCACCCGTCTACATCGTCCACTTCACCCAGGCCGCCGCCCTCGAACAGGCATCGGCCCTCATGAGCATCAACGTCTGCACCAAAGAAGAAAAAGCCGCGATCGCCGAACTCATCAAAGGCTTCCGCTTCACCACCGCCTTCGGCAAAGCCCTCTCCCGACTCGTCCGCCACGGCATCGGCGTCCACCACGCCGGAATGCTCCCCAAATACCGACGCCTCGTCGAACGACTCGCCCAAGCGGGACTACTCAAAATCGTCTGCGGCACCGACACCCTCGGCGTCGGCGTCAACGTCCCCATCAGAACCGTCCTGTTCACCGGACTCACCAAATTCGACGGCAGCCGCGTCCGCCGACTCCGCGCCCGCGAGTTCCACCAAATCGCCGGACGCGCCGGACGCGCCGGATTCGACACCGAGGGCCACGTCTACGCCCAGGCGCCCGAACACGTCATCGAGAACGAGAAAGCCGCAGCCAAAGCCGGAAGCGACCCCAAGAAACGCAAGAAGGTCGTCAAGAAGAAGCCACCGGAGGGCTTCGTCGGATGGTCCGAAGAAACCTTCGCCAACCTCCAGGAAGCCGAACCCGAACCACTCGTCTCCCGCTTCACCGTCTCCAACGCGATGCTCATCAACATCATCGCCCGCCCCGGCAACGCCTTCGACGCGATGCGCAAACTCCTCACCGACAACCACGCCAGCCCCGGGATCCAACGCAAACTGATCAAAGAAGCCATCGCGATGTACCGGTCGCTCCTGGCCGCCGGCATCATCGAAAACCTCGACGAACCCGACCGCTCGGGCCGCCGCCAACGCCTCACCGTCGACCTCGACACCACCTTCGCCCTCAACCAACCACTGTCGCCGTTCGCCCTCGCCGCGTACGAACTCCTCGACCCCGAAGACCAACTACACGCACTCGACACGCTCTCGATCATCGAATCCACACTCGAAGACCCCCGAGCCGTCGTCGCCGCACAACAGAACCGCGCCCGCGGCGAAGCCGTCGCGCAAATGAAGGCCGACGGCATCGAATACGACGAACGCGTCGAACGCGTCGCCGAGATCACCTACCCCAAACCACTCGAGGAACTCCTCACCGAGGCGTACAACGCCTACGGCTCCACCCACCCGTGGATCCGCGACCACGCACTCCGCCCCAAATCGGTGGCCCGCGACCTGTACGAACGCGCCATGACCTTCGGCGAGTTCATCGCCCACTACGAACTGTCCCGTTCCGAAGGCGTCGTCCTGCGATACCTGGCCAACGCCTACAAGGCACTCGACCAGACCATTCCCGACGACGCGAAGACCGAGGACCTCCGCGACCTCACCGCCTGGCTCGGTGAACTCGTCCGACAGGTCGACTCGAGCCTCCTCGACGAATGGGAGCAGCTCGCCAACCCCACCGACGACGGCGCACCCCCGGCGATCACCGAACAGACCAGCTCGATCACCCGCAACACCCGAGCGTTCACCGTCGCCGTCCGCAACGCCATGTTCCGCCACGTCGAACTCGCGGCGCTCGACCGTCCCGACCTACTCGCGGCGCTCGAGAGCGGACTGTCCCAAGAGGAATGGGAAGAGGCGCTGGACGCGTACTACGAGACCCACGACGACATCGGCACCGGGCCCGGCGCACGCGGCTCCGGCATGATCCTCATCGACACCACGTCCACCCCCGGACACTGGTCGGTCACCCAGATCCTCGACGACCCCGAACGCCACCACGACTGGCGCATCCACGGGGACGTCGACCTCACCGCCAGCGACGAGGCGGGAACGCCGGTTCTCACCATCACCGAGCTGACCCAGGCATAGCGACGAAACCGGGGCCGCGCGCCGGTAAAGGGGCGGCCCCGGTCAAACGTGTGTCCTCAAACGTGTTCGAGCCTCAGTCGACTGGCCACCGGCGTGGCCCGGAACAACGCCGCCAGCTGCGGGTACGTGTCGAGAAACCCCCGCAGGTCCGCGAGCGCGGCACGCCGCTCCTCGCCGAGTTCGTAATGTTCGAAGCCCGTGCCCCGGGATTCCATGCGGTGCAGGTCGGCCCAGTCCGGAGAATCCTCGAAGCACAGTTCCAGTTCCACGACCCAGTACTCCGGTTGGTCGCGGTCCTCAGTGTCGAGAACGCCCAGCAGCCGCCGGAAGGCCAACGACGCGCGAGGATCGGTCCGGCTCCACCAACCCCATTCGACGCTCAAGCCGTCGCCCAGGTCCTCGACACTGTCGATGCCGTCGACACCGACCTGAAGAAACGCCTCGAACGCGGACCAGGCCGCGTCGACATCGTCGACGGCATCGGGATCGAGGCCGTGGGCTCTGAGGATCCGCGCGAACTCCTCGACGCTGGCCCGCCAGGGTATGACCATGCCGAACTCTATCGCGATCGCCACCGTCGGCCACGATGACGGCGATCGCGATCACCGTGGCGCCAAGCGAAAGACCCAGGACAAGTCCACATAGTCTAATGATTCCGAACTCGGTGGGCCGCCGCCTTCGTCAGCTGTCACCTGGCTCGAAGAGCGTGACGTCCATGGTCGGCGTTCCCATCTCGGCGTCGAGGGGATACATCGGACGAATGACGGAGGAGTGACCGAGACGTTCGATGTCCTGGTCGACACCGCCGGGTGTCAACGCGAGCACCCAGTCCTTCGCCGCGTCGAACAGATCCGGCACCAGGTAACCGATCTTGACGATCGTCGCGTCGACGGCGGCCGGGTCGAGCCCGAGCGCCGTCAGCTCGGAGACGTAGTGGAAGGGTTTGCGCCGCTGGGTCACGATCGCGTGGACGCCTCCCGAACGTATGACGGCCATGTCGCCTCCGGTCTCGTCGGCGGACGCGAACGCGGTGACCTCCCCCGTCAGGCGCACCGGCGGGGTCGCGGTCCATCCGAGTTCGCCGCCGACGGTCACGTCGACGCGGCCGCCCACACCCGCCGACAGGCACGCCGAGACGGCGTCGGGAGCGACGACGCTCGCCCAGATGGCCGTCCGCTCACCGGAGGCGAACCGCTCGTCGACCAGGAGGCGCGACAGTCCATACGCGACATCGCCGGAGCCGCCCGCCGTCGGATTGTCCCCCGAGTCCGATATGAAGAACGGCCGAGCCGTCGAGGTCAGCGCCGCGTCGAGCGCCGCGTCGATGTCCATGGCGGCGGTCGAGAACGCGAACGCCGCGCGTTCGTCCCACCAACGCCGGGCGAGGGAGCGCGCGTGTTCGGCGATCGACTCGGCATCGGTGCCGGTGACGACGACCGCCGCCTGACAGCGAGGTTCGTCGGCCCAGGCATATCCGATCCACACGGCGGCGTCGATCACGTCGTCGTGGGCCTCGACGTCCACCAGCGACGCGTACACGCTCTTCGCGGGTTCGTCACGCGTGCAGGCCTTCTCCCCCGGGAGCAACACCGGGACCGTCACCCACGCGCGCAGCGGACGGACACGGGAGTCGAGGCACGCCACCAGGTTCGACATGGCTCTGCGCTTCGTCAACGGGGCGTCCTCGTGTGGGGACATTCGATGCGATGTCAGCAGGTCCACGTTGGAGGCCAGGGCGCGCGAGACGTTCCCGTGCGGGTCCATCGAGGCCGACACGAGCACCTTGGACCCCACGACCTCACGGACGCGACTCGCGAAATCGCCCTCGGCGTCCCGACGGCCGACGACGCTCATCGCACCGTGAATGTCGAGGTACACGCCGTCCAACGGCGACTCCGCATGGGCGACGGCGAGTCCGCGTAGGAATTCCTCGACGATCGCGTCGTAGAACTCGGGCGCGACCGCGCCGCCGGGGAGCGCACGCGCATGAACCAACGGCACCCAGTCGACACCCGTGGGCATCCAGTCGTACCGCGCCAGCAGCGAGTCCCGACGTGTCACCGAGAAATCCCGCTGCCCGGCCACGTGCGGGCTGAAGGTCGAGCTCTCGATGTGTATGCCTCCGACGGCGATTCGCCACTTACGTGCACTCATGCGCGCCAGCCTAGAGCCGACCGCGACCAAGATCAATACGCGATTTCGTCGGGTCGGCTTCGTCGCGGGTTTTGGCTGGATGTTCGCAGGGACGACAGCGCCGCAGGTGAGGACGCTAAACCCTCGAGTTCGATATACACAGTTCAATGAGGGTGTGCGAGAGTCGACCAGGGAGTCGAAGGGTCTCGCGGCAGTTCCGCGTGCCGTCCGCACGATCTCGCTGCGCGTCTTGGATTCAAACGAAGTCGTGGTGACGGGCTCGATTCGCCTGGCTCCAGGCAATGCGTTGATCGATTTCCCGTAGAAGACCAATCGGACGCCCTGCGGCCGTGCCCACCGGGCGGGAATGTCGTGTTCGATGACGAGCGCCGTCGGCGATCGCTCGCGGGCCGGGAAGGGGAAGTGGGAGCCGAACAGCGCCCACGACCCCTCCCCAGCTAGCAAATCTGTTGCGACACACCAGGTTCATCCGAAGCCTTCGCCACGCGACCGGGCCTCAGCGACTCTCGCTTTGCAGGATCTCCCCGACAGCCCGGCGGGCACTGATGCGGGCTGGAACGGCGGTCAGCATTGCTATCGCCACCAGGGTTCCCATGCCCACCACGAACAGTTGCCACAGGGGCGGCACGGTGACCGGGTCATCGTCGAGGAGCTCGGCCAGTCCGATTCCTCCGACGATGCCGAACAGGACCCCGATGAGCGCTGGAAGGACCTGCGCCATCGCGAATCCCGCACTGACCTGCCTGGGGGTCGCGCCGAGCGCGCGGGCCAGTGCCGCCGATCGCCGGGTGTCCAGAATGTTCGTCCATACGATGCAGATCGTGTTGACGCTCGCTTGAACGATCAGCGTGATCGTGACCAGAGTCAGCGCCTGACCGATGGCCAGGCGCGGGTCGTCACCTGGAGCCTTCTCCGTCAGATAGCGGTGCGCGTGGGCCGACAACGCGGTAACGATCCCGCAGGTCGTGATGGCGATGGCCAACCCACCCAAGAAGGTCCGGCGCGGACGCCGGAAGGCCACCCGCAACCCCAACAGCAGCGGCACGGGCAACCTCGCCGACAGCGTGTTGAGCCACGCGGTCCGGCGCGGTGGCCGCGAGGAGTCCGACAGTGCCAGGAGCGTGCTGGTTCGGGCGGCACGGATCGCCGGGACGAAGGTCGCCAGGGCGGCGATCGTCAACGCCGCGACCATCACGAGCCCGACCGTGGTGAGGCTGAACGGTGGGGTGCCCGCGGAGCCGATCAAACCTGGGCCGGGTTCGGAGAACAGTGGAGCGGATACCCGTCCGATCGCCAGCCCGGCGGCCGTTGCGATCAGGGCCAGGACGAGGTGCTCGGCCAGCAGCACGGCCGCGATCAGGCGCGGTGTTCCGCCGACGGCCTTGAGAAGCCCGACGCGGCGAAACTGGTCGGCCATTCGGCCGCCGACGAGTACCGCGACACTGGCGAGAGCGAGCAGGCCCAGCAGAATGCTCCCGGCCTGCAGGGTCTCCTGCTTCTTCTCGACGATCCAGGTGTGCCCGCTCAGAACCTCCTGCCAGTTCTGCACGAAGGGTTCCGTGTGTGCGTTCGGTTGGTGCGCTTCGGTGAAAGCCTGGGCGGCGTCGGGGTCGTCCAGTTCGAAGTTCATGACGTACGCGAGGTGATCGGGAGTACTGACCAGGCTGCGGGCGTCCGCGTCGGTGAGCCAGACCAGGCCGCTGAGACCCGGGAGGAACGCCTCCGTGGGCGGTGCGTCCTTCCCCCGCTCGGGCGGCGGGAGCTGGTTGAGCTTCTCGTCGCCTTCGAAGTAACAGGGGGCGAAGCAGGACTTTGGATACGGCGGGGTGTTCGCGGTGACCGCGACGCCGACGACCTCGAAGGTATTACCGTCCAATGTGATCTTGTCGCCGGTGCCGAGCGCGAGCGCTTCGGCGAAACTGGCCTCGATCACGGCGCCGCCGTCACGAACCCAGACCCCGTCGGTCAGCGCAGGTTGGTCGACCCCCGCAGGGGCGGTGCCACGGCCCTGGGCCCACGCGACCGCGGAGACTCCGTCGGCCGACAACACCGATTGCGAGTAGGGAAACGGGCCGCTGTGGGCGGCGACGCCGGGTTCGTCGGCGAGCGCTTCCAGACTGGCGATGTCGGCGGGTTCGTCCTCGACGGGCGCCACGCTGGCCATGACGTCCGGCCCGGACGTGGCCTCCCGAGTCCCCTCGAACGGCTGACTGACCACCCCTTGCAATACGAGCCCAAGGGTCAGCATCGCAGTGGCGGACGTGAGTGTGAGCAACAGCAGCGCGGCCTCGGCCGGGCGGCGACGCAGGTCTCGCATCGCGAGTCGACACACCAGCAGGATCCTGCCCATCGGTCAGCCCCCCATTCCGGTCAGCTCGCCGAGCCGACGGCCACCACTGTGGCTCAGTCGGGTTTCCTCGACGAAGACGCCGTCCCGCATCGAGATGAGCCGGTCCGCGGTTGCCGCGACCCGCGCGTCGTGTGTGGCGATCACCAGGGTCTGACCGGCGGTGTGCAGGCCGTCCAACAGCCGCAGCACTTCTGTGGTCGCCGCAGTGTCCAGATTGCCGGTCGGTTCGTCGGCAAAGACCACCAGCGGGTCATTGACGAGCGCTCGGGCGATCGCGACCCGCTGACGTTGACCGCCCGACATTTCGGTCGGCAGGTGCCCAGCGCGGTCGGCCAGACCGACGCGCTCCAGGAGCTCGGACGCGCTCCGCCTCGCCGCGCGCGGTGAGACTCCAGCCAGTAGGGCGGGCAGCTCGACGTTCTCGACGGCGGTGAGCTCGTCCATGAGGTGGAAGGCCTGGAACACGAAGCCGATGTTCCGGCGGCGCAACAGAGCCAGCGCCCGTTCGTCCATTATGTCGACGCGACGTCCCGAGATCCACACCTCCCCGCCGGAGGGCCGTTCCAGGCCGCCCAGCACGTGCAACAACGTCGACTTTCCACTTCCGCTGGGGCCCATGATGGCCAACGTCTCGCCGGCCGTGACCTCCAGACGGACTCTCTCGACGGCGTGCACCAGCCCGGCTCCCCAGCCGTACTGTTTTCGCAGTTCATGAGCGCGCAATACCGGGTCACTACTCGACGGTGATTCGATGATCTCCATTAAAATCCTTTTCGGATAGTCCAATGTTGAGCGCATGCCTCGAGCCAGTGAAGGTCGGCCTGGAGTCTGAGCACCACGCCTTCGAGCAAGAGGCCGGCGGCCGAACCTTCCGGCTCGGCCAAAGCGGCCCGCTGCACCGCGGCGAGTTCGGCGAGGACGGCATGACGCTGCACATCCACGAGTCGTTCCGGATCGCCCAGCCCGGCCTCCGCGGCGGCCACGAGCTTCAAGTGGAATTCGGCCGGTGCCGGCTTCGGCCAACTCATGTCGCCGAGCCACTCGGTGACACGTTCCCGCCCGGCGGCGGTCAACTCGTAGACCTTGCGATCCGGCCGGTCGGACTGGCCGACTCGCCGTGATGTCACCAGTCCGGCCTTGTCGAGCCGATTCAGCGTCACGTATACGTGACCCGCGTTCAGCACCTCCGCCAATGGGCCGAGCGCGACCTGAAGCCGCGCCCGCAGCTGATAGCCGTGGGACGGCTCCTTTGCCAGCAGCGCCAGCAACACCTCCTGCACGACCCGCAGCTGATAGCCGTGGGACGGCTCCTTGCCCGATGTGTCGACAGCCTGAGACACGAGACCCTCCCTAACCGTTAGGTACGAAAGATAACCGTTAGATAGGGAGCTGTCAATTGCCTGATGCCATCGAGGTCCTTGTGGGTATGAAGCCGAGGAAGCCGATCGGGCGTCACTGGTTTCGGATCTTGGCCGACGTTCTCATAGAGGCGCGCCGATTGGCGGGCTCCCGTCGGGGCCGCCGGTTCGGTGGTGGTGCCGTGGTCGCCCGAATCCCGGGCTGCGACCCGGCCGACGTGTTGGAACGGGATCATTAGCCACATAGGACCGGCGATCTGAGCGGTACTCCAGTGGGAGCGGGCCCCCTGAGCAGCCCGCGCCCACTGGAGTGGGCCTCAGCCGAGTTGACCGATGGCGTCGATCAACAGCCAGACGCCGAAGATGACGAACAGGGCCGCCGCACCGTACTTGATGGTCTTCTCCGGCAGGCGCTTGCCGAGCGCCCGGCCGACGAGGATGGCCAACGCGTCGGCCGCGACCATGCCCAAAGTGGAGCCCAACCACGTTCCGAACCACCCGTACTGGGTGGCCAGGGTGATCGTGGCCAGCATCGTCTTGTCGCCGAGTTCGGCGAGGAAGAACGCCGCGCCCACCGCGATGATCGCCTTCTTGTCGGTCTTCTCGGCCTTCTGTTTCTCCTCGTCCGTGAGGGAGTCACCGCGAAGTGTCCAGGCGCCGAACGCCAGGAACGCGACCGCCGCGATCAGGGCGATCCAACCGGTCGGCAGCGCGGCACCGAGACCGTAGCCGACGGCGACCGACACCGCGTGCACGACGGCGGTGGCGATGGTGATGCCGATGAGCACCGGCCAGGGCTTGAAGCGCGTGGCGAACGTGAGCGCCATGAGTTGTGACTTGTCGCCCAACTCGGCGACGAAGATGACACCAAAGCTCACCGCGAGCGCGATGAAGAACCCGGTCATGAGAGGGGAAGCCTTCCCGGTCGACGCCGGGACGTGATTCGCGCAAGAGGCGACCTCGGCCCGGCTGTGGATACAGCTGGAGCCGAAGGTCTCGTCCACCCTGGGGCCAGGGCCGCATGACCGGACGGGCCCGAGGACGCGTCAGTATGTCGATCATGCGCTTGGAGGACTACTCCCCTTCGCAGCCAACACCTTAACCCGCCGAACCGTCCGAGCGACAGGGGTCGTGACCGAGCCCACGGGCGCCCGGGAACGCGACGGATCGGGATGCTTCACCGCCCCGGGGCCCTCGGCCGGCGCTTCACCCGGACGCGAACGCGGAGCGCCCGGTTCTCGACACGAGCGTTCCCAGGACACCGCTGAAAACAGCGAATCGTCCGACTGCCGGTCACACCCGTTCCTATGTACGGTTCGGCGAATGGAACTCGACCCCACCGTCGCCGGACTCCTCCCCGACAGCGCGATCCCGACGACGTTCAAGCGGCACGACGCCGTGCCGAGGCGCGCGTGGTGACGATGATCCGCCGACCGCGCCGAGCGGCGCACGTCGTCGCGCAGCTGGTCCGCTTCGGTTGGCTGGAGGCGAAGGCGTGTGCCTTCGCCGTCGCAATCGTCGCGGGGCTGGCACTCTCGACGCTCGTTCCGTTGCCCGTCAACCGCTTCGACGCCTTGGCCGTCTACGGCGTGGCCGTGACGCTGCTGTTCTGGTTCGCGGGTTGGGACGATCGCGCCGACACCGCGACGATCCTGTGGTTCCACCTGGTGGGCCTTGGCTTCGAACTCGTCAAGGTGACGATCGGCTCGTGGCACTACCCCGATCCGGGACTGCTCACGATCGCGGGCGTCCCCGTGTTCGCGGGTTTCATGTACGCGGCCGTCGGTAGTTATGTGTGCCGGGCCTGGCATCTTTTGGACTTGAGGCTCGGCGGTTACCGACCGGTGGCGACGGCCCTCGTCGCCGTCGCCGTTTACGCGAACTTCCTGACCAGCGGCTGGCTCGTCGACGTTCGTTCGGCGCTGGCCGTTCTACTCGTCTACGTCACGACGGGCACGCGCGTCTATTTCACCGTCGGAGCGGTGCGATACCGCATGCCGCTCATCGTGTCCTTCGTTCTCATCGCGGTCTTCCTCTGGATCGCCGAGAACGTGTCGACGTTCCTGGGCGCGTGGGTGTATCCGCATCAGGCCCAGAGCTGGCAGCCGGTACATCTGAGCAAACTGTGGGCCTGGGCCCTGCTCATCTGCGTGTCCTTTGTGCTGGTCGCCTCCGGTCGGTGGCGGCGGTCCGAACCGTGGCCGCGCGGATGACGGGTGACACTTCCCCGGCGACGGATCGCACCCCCGCACCGACCGGCGATCGCGATCCACATCGCCCCGCGTATGCTCCCGCCGTCCCCCTTCACGGCCGACTCGGTGCGGGACTGGTCACCACACACATTGTGCGGATACCATCGTGAACAGCCCCCCGCGTCCCGACGCGCACAACTTCATACACAGCCCACGTTTCGGGGGAAGCCGGTGAGAATCCGGCGCTGACCTGCAACCGTGAGCGGCCCATGTGGCCGCGAGCCGGAATACCCGACGTGACGCTTTACCGCTTCATCCCCTGTCATGGTCTACAGGGCGGAGCCCGGTAGCGCGTCCCATCGAATTTCTGTCCTTAATGGATGTCGGTGCGGCGCGCCCGTTCCGGGACTTCTCTGTCGACCAGTCCCGGAAAGGACCCCCATGGTCGGCGCCAGAACCCTCGCCCACCTCGCCGCGACCGCGTTCCTCACCGTCGCGGGCGTCGTGGCGACCCCGACGACCACCCACGCCGACGAGTCGTCCGACCCCGACGCGGTGTCGGCCGCGCTGTGGCTCGCGACCGAAGTCGACGACAACGGCGGCATCCCCGGAATGGTCGGCACCCCCGACTGGGGACTCACGATCGACGCGCTGATCGCGTTGGAGGCCACGGGCGCCGACGCCGAGACCGCCCAAGAGATCACCGCCGCCCTGAAATCGCACGTGCGGGACTACAACAGCTACGACGCCTGGGGCGTGCCCGGCCAACGCATCGCGGGCGCGACCGCGAAGCTCCTGTACGCGGCCGTCATCACCGACTCCGACGCGGAGGCGTTCGGCTCATACGATCTGCGCCAGGAGACGCTCGATCTGGTCGCCGGACCCGAACTCGGCCTCGAAGAGGGACGAGTGAAGGACAAAGTGGATGCTCCGTCTGTCGACAGCAGCAACACCTTCGGACAGTCCCTCGCCGTGCTCGGCCTGTCCCGCAGCGGCGGAGTTCCGCAATCCATCGTGGACTTCCTGATCGATCAGCAGTGCTCCGTCGGTGGGTTCCGGCTCTACCCCTACGCCTTCGGCGGCGGCACCGTCACCGGAGACTGCGACGAACAGGGCGCCGACGCCGTCCTCGACCCCGACTCGACGTCAATGGCGGTGCAGGCCCTGTACGCGGCGGCCGAGCACGACAGCGCCGGAGCCCTGGAAGCAGCCGACAAGGGAGCAGCCTGGCTCGCGTCGATTCAACGCGAAGACGGCTCCTTCGGCGGATCCGGGCCGACCGAGGCGTCCAACACCAACAGCACCGGGCTCGCCGGCCAGGCATTGCGCGCAGCCGGAGAAACCGCCGCCGCCGACCGTGCGGCCGCCTGGGTCCTCGATCACCAGTTGACCTCGGCCAACGCCGCGGCCGCGAGCGCCGAGCTCGGCGCGATCGCCTACAACGGGGAATCCCTGGCGGCGGCGCAGACCGACGGAATCGCGCTGTTCCAACGGGACCAATGGCGCCGCGCGACACCACAGGCACTGCTCGCGCTGGCCGACGTCTCACTCGGCGAGATCGGGCTCGTCGACGTCGATCCGGGCCCCGTCGACCCGCAACCCACCCCCTCGACGCCCGGACCCGGTGCCGGCGGGCCGAACGGGCAGCTCCCGGCGACGGGCGCCCCCGTCCTGCCGCTCGCCGCCCTCGGCATCGGCGCGGCCGGTGCCGGCCTCATCCTGCTGCGACTGTCCCGCAAGGAGAGCACTTCATGAAACCGACCACCGTCCATCGAGCACTGCGCGCCGGTCTACTGACAGTCGCGCTGACACTCGGGCTCACCGTCGTGACCACCACCGCGACCGTCTCCGACGCCTTCGCGATCGACCACAGCAAGGGCACGCCCGGCTTCTGTCCCGACGGCGACGGCGTCACCGTCGTCATCGACTTCCAGGAACTCGGCGGATCGACGATCGTGCGGTGCGCCCCGGGCGACCAGGCGACCGGCCACGCGGCGTTGAAGAACGCCGGTATCGAGATCGCCGGCACGAATCGTTGGGGCGAGGCGTTCATCTGCCGCATCGAGGGCAAACCCGGCCCGGCCGACGAACCGTGCATCGACACTCCCCCTGCGTCCGCGTACTGGTCGTACTGGCACGCCCCCAACAACGGCAACTGGACGTACAGCCAGTGGGGCGTCATGAACCGCAAGCCACCGCCGGGCAGCTTCGAAGGCTGGTCCTTCTCCAAGGACAGGACGAGCACGACGAATCCGCCGCCGCGCGTGGCCCCGTCCCGTCCTGTTCCCGCCGACGATCCCGACGACGGCGGGCCCGATGATGAGCCGCAGCGCCCCGGAAGCTCGAAGCCCGACGACGGAGATAACTCTACGAAGGACACTAAGGAGGAGGACGAGGCGTCGGCCAGTCCTTCCACACTCGACGAAGGGACGCCCGGTCCGAGCGATACCCCCACCGAGGTCGCCGACTGGACCGGAGGCGACGAACTCGCGTCGACCTCGGTCGTCGACGACGGAACCATCCCCGGCAGCACCCTTGCCGGAATCGGCGCCGTCGCGCTCCTGTCGACCTTCGCCGGAATCGGCGCATGGCGACGACGAGCGAACAGATCCGCGTCCTCCGCATGAGCTCACAACTACTGTCACCGCTGCCACGCGCCGTTCACCCCGGCGCGTGGTGGCTGTGGGCGCTCGGTCTCGCCACCGCGGCCAGCCGCACCACCAACCCGATCCTGCTCGGACTGATCCTCACGGTCTGCGCGTACGTGGTCGTACGCCGCCGCGGTGACGCCCCGTGGGCGCTGGCGTTTCGGATGTACCTGCTCCTCGGAGCGTTCATCGTCACCGCGCGGGTGGTGTTCCGGGTCGTCTTCGGCGGCGGACAGGGCGACATCATCCTGTTCACCCTGCCGCAGATCCCACTGCCGGCATGGGCGGCGGGCATCCGACTCTTCGGGCCCGTCGCCGCCGAACAACTCCTCGGCGGCTTCTACGACGGCCTGCGACTGGCGACCATGGTCGTCTGCGTCGGCGCCGCGAACGCGCTGGCCAATCCGAAACGGATGCTGAAGGCGCTGCCCGGCGCGCTGTACGAGATCGGCACATCGGTCGTCGTCACGCTGTCCATCGCGCCACAGCTGATCGAGAGCGTGCAGCGCGTTCGACGCGCGCGTCGACTCCGCGCCAGCCGCCAGAAGGGCATGCGGGCTCTGCGCGGGATCCTGATCCCGGTGCTGGAGGACGCCTTGAACCGGTCGCTGGCGCTCGCCGCGGCGATGGCGTCGCGCGGTTACGGCAACACCGGAACGATTTCGGCGAAGGCACGGCTGGTGACGGGAACGCTCGTCATCGGCGGCCTGCTCGGCGTCTGCGCGGGACTGTACGGGGTGATGGACGCGTCGACGCCGCGATACATGGGCGTGCCGATACTCCTAGCGGGCCTGGTGATCGCGACGGTCGGGTTCATCCTCGGCGGGCGCCGCGTGCGACGCTCCCGGTATCGGCCCGACCGTTGGCGGCTCGGCGAAGTCGTCGTCGCCACCGCCGGAATCACGGCCGGGGCGCTCATGTACGTCACGGCGAGCGTCGACCCGGCCGATCTGTACCCCTCGTTGAATCCGTTGGCGTGGCCGCGAATCTCGGGCCTCGCGGCGGCGTCCATTCTGGTGGGTGTGCTGCCCGCGTGGCTCGCGCCACCTCCGGAATTGACCGCCGACCTCGACGCCGCCACCGTTCCGGCCAAGGAGAAGACCGCGTGATCCGTTTCGATCGAGTGACGTTTCGCTACGCCGACGCGCCGACCCCCACTCTGCGGGACGTGACGCTCGACCTCGACGAGGGCGAACTGTGCCTCGTGACGGGGCCGACCGGCTCCGGAAAGTCCACATTGCTGGGGGCGATCAACGGGCTCGTGCCGCGCTTCACCGGTGGGCACCTGCACGGCCGTGTCAGCGTCGACGGACGGTCCACCGAGGATCTTCCACCGCAGGAGTTCGCGGCACTCGTCGGCGTCGTCGGCCAGGATCCGCTGGCGGGGTTCGTCACCGACACCGTCGAGGAGGAACTCGCCTACGGCATGGAACAGCTCGCCGTCCGCCCCGATGTCATGCGAAAACGCGTCGAAGAGACGCTCGACCTGCTCGGCATCGCCGAACTGCGGCGGAGGGCGCTGCGGACGCTCTCGGGTGGTCAGCAACAGCGCGTCGCCATCGGCGCCGTCCTGACGACGCATCCGAAGGTGCTCGTTCTCGACGAGCCGACCTCGGCGCTCGATCCGACCGCCGCCGAGGACGTACTCGCGGCGATCATCCGGCTCGTCCACGACCTCGGGACCACGGTCGTCGTCGCCGAACACCGACTGGAGAGAGTGCTGCAGTACGCAGACAGGCTCGTCCGCGTCCACCCGGACGGGACCGTCGGCGACGGCGACGCCGCGACGATGATGACCGACTCCGACGTCGCCCCACCAGTCGTGCGGCTGGGCCGGCTCGCCGGATGGGAGCCGCTGCCGTTGTCGGTGCGGGACGCCAGACGACGCGCCGCGCCGCTACGGGAAGCGCTCGCCGACGTGGAACCCCCGCTCGGCGACACGTCCAGCTCATCGGCGCTGCTGAGCGCCCGCCACGTGACAGTCACCTATGGACAAAAGGTCGCGGTGCGGTCGGTCGACGTCGACCTGCACGCCGGCGAGGTCGTCGCGTTGATGGGCCGCAACGGTTCCGGCAAGTCCTCTCTGTTGTGGGCGGTACAAGGCTCGGGGCCGCGTCGATCGGGCACCGTCGACGTCGGCGGCGTCGACCCGATGCGGCAGAGCCCGCGCCGGGCGCGGCAGCTCGTCGGCTTGGTGCCGCAGACCGCGGCCGATCTGCTGTACCTGGACACCGTCGGGGCCGAATGCGCCCAAAGCGACACCGAATCCGACGCGGCACCGGGCACCTGCCGGTCCCTACTGGACTCGTTGTTGCCGGGCATCGACGACCGTCACCACCCCAGGGATCTCTCCGAGGGGCAGAAGCTCGCGCTCGTCCTGGCCGTGCAACTCGTCGCCGCGCCGAACGTGATCCTCCTGGACGAACCGACCCGAGGGCTCGACTACCACGCGAAGCAACGCTTCGCGGGCATCGTCGCCGAGCTCGCCGCCGGTGGCCGTGCCGTCGTCGTCGCCACGCACGATGTCGAATTCGTCGCCACCGCCGCGAACCGCGTCATCGTCATGGCCGAAGGGGAGATCGTCGCCGACGGCCCGACCGCCGAGGTCGTCGTCGCGTCTCCGGCGTTCGCGCCGCAGGTCGCCAAGATCCTCGCCCCGCAAGCGTGGCTGACGGTCGAGCAGGTTGCCGCCGCGCTCCAGGATCGGGAGGTGGCCGCGTGACCACGCCGAATCCGACGCCGACCGTGGCGGACGTCCGTCCGCTCGAACCGCCTCCCGAGCCGACGTCACCGAACCGAGGCGTGCTGCGCGTGCTGCCCCGCACCTGGGTGATTCTGACGATCGCGAGCGTCGCGGGCCTCGCGATGTTCTTCTGGCCGTTGTTCGCCGCGCCGGAACCGGAGGCGATGGCGCACTCGGCCGACGCGCCGTTCATCTTCATCATCGCGATGCCGGTGATTCTCGCGATCGTTCTGGCGGAACTGTCCTCCGGCGGGATCGACCCGAAGGTGTTGGCGCTCTTGGGCGTTCTGTCGGCCGTGAACGCCGCACTACGCCCGCTGGGCGCGGGGACGGCGGGCATCGAGACCGTGTTCTTCATGCTCGTGTTGGCCGGTCGGGTCTTCGGACCGGGTTTCGGCTTCGTCATGGGCACGACGTCGCTGTTCGCGTCGGCGCTGCTGACGGCGGGTGTCGGCCCGTGGTTGCCGTTCCAGATGGTGTCGTCGGCGTGGATCGGTCTCGGTGCCGGGCTCCTACCCCGACGCGTCAACGGTAAGGCGGAGATCGCGATGCTCGCCGGGTACGCCGTCTTCTCGGCCTACGCGTTCGGCTTCATCATGAACATGTGGTTCTGGCCGTTCACGGCGGGCATCGACACGCAGTTGTCGTTCGTTCCAGGTGATCCGATACTCGAGAACCTGCATCGTTTCGTCATCTTCACGCTCACCACGTCGAGCTTCGGTTGGGATACCGGACGCGCGCTCACCAACCTGATCGCGATCCTCCTCATCGGACCCGCCGTGCTCGCGGTGTTGCGTCGGGCGTCGCGACGGGCCGCGTTCGACGCCCCGATCACCTTCACCCCCGTCGGTACCCGCGATTGACCCCCTCCACTGTGAATGATCCGACGGCGGCTCGTCCTCAACGATAGTCCGCCCGCCTGAAGCGGTGCTGAAGTCGCCTGAAACGAACTTCAGCACCGCTCGGGTTTCACGTCGCCGAGCACCCCTTCCATCGTGACGACGCGACGGCTACTCTGGACGGATGCCCGACCCTGGCACCCTCGCCATCGACTTCGGCACCTCCAACACGGTCGCGATGATCGACCGAGCCGGAACCCCGCCCGCGCCGCTGTTGTTCGACGGGTCACCGCTGCTGCCATCGGGTGTGTTCGCCGCGAACGGACGACTGCTCACGGGTCGCGACGCGTTGCGGGGCGCCGCCTCCCGCCCCACGGCGTTCGAACCGAATCCGAAGCGGCGCATCGATGACGGCAGCGTCCTCCTCGACGAGACCGAGGTCGCCGTCGTGGACCTGCTGTCGGCCGTCCTGTCCAGGGTCGTCGGCGAGGCTCGGAACGCCCTCGGCTGGACCATCGAGCGCGCGACGTTGACGCATCCGGCCGACTGGGGCGGACATCGGCTGGCGATCCTCCAACGGGCCGCAGAGAAATCGGGTCTACCGGCGACCTCGCTGGTGGCCGAACCGGTGGCCGCGGCCCACCACCTGCTGCACGGTCGCCCCGACGCGTTCGCCGCCGGTCAACCGATACTGGTCTTCGATCTCGGAGCCGGAACCTGCGATCTGACGGTGGTGACGCGGCACGGCGATGACATCACGGTCCTCGCCACCGACGGCATCGACGATCTCGGCGGCCTCGACGTCGATCAGGCGCTCTTCGACGTGCTCCGATCGGCGTTCTCCGATGATCCGGACGCCTGGGGGCGTCTCACCGATCCCCACGACGCCCGGGACCGCCGTGATCGACGTCTACTATGGGAAGACGTTCGCGGCGCCAAGGAGCTGCTCAGTCGCGAGTCGTCGGCGTCCGTCTTTCTGCCGATCATCGACCGCGACACGCACGTGACACGCGGCGAGCTGGAGGCCGCCGCGCTGCCCCTGATCCTTCGCTCCGTGGACGGCGCGCGACGGCTCCTCTCCCGCGTCGGGCAGCCCTCCCCCACCGTGATCCATTGTGTCGGCGGTGCCAGTCGTATGCCCCTGGTCGCCACCGAGCTGCTGCGACGGCTGGGCCTGCCCGCCGAGCTAACCGAGCAACCGGAACTTGCCGTGGCGTTCGGCGCGCTTCGCGTCGCGACGCGCGAAACACACGGCGAACCACGACTGCCCGTCATGGCGCCCACACCGGTTCGCCACGCGCCACGACAGCCTCCGCCCTCGCCGCCACGGCCCACCGCGCCGCCACCGCCACGTCGGCAGACGGCACTGCCCCCGGTCGACCGCATGGAGTTCGCCGACCTCAACGCCCACGGACTCCTCGCGTACCGCGACGACGACACGGCCTGGGTGTGGAACACGGCCGACGGCGCGATGACGCAGCTCGGTCCAGCGCGCGTCGGACCATTGTGGTCACCGGCGGGCGACCGCGTCGTCAGCGCGTACCAGCGACGGGTCACCGTGTACAGCGCCGCGGGCGGCGCTCCCGTCTCGTTCCGGCATGACCTGACGGCGCATCCGACGCTGGCCTGCTGGGTCTTGGGCGGAGGCGGCATCGTCACGACGGATCTGGCCGCCAAGGGCAAGGTCGTGTTGTGGGACGCGCGCACGGGACGTCGTGCCGCACGTCTGGACTCCATCCTCGAGGTCGCCAACGACTTCGTGACCAACCTGGCCGCGTCACCGGACGGCAGCCGGCTCGCGGTCACCACGACCAGCCGCCTCACGATCCTCGACCTGCCGACCGCGCCCCGGGTGCGCACGGAGCTCGCGCTCTCGGTCGACTGTCTCGCGTGGTCGCCGGACGGGCGAACGCTCGCGTTCTCCGACGAGGACGGCCTCAACTACTGGGACATCGCCGCGGACGACTTCACCGATGTCGACGAGACGCAAGGGAGTTCACGGCACCTGCGGTACTCCCCCGACGGGAGACACCTGGCGAGCGCCGACGATCACGGCCGCGTGACCTGCTTCGACGCACAAACCAGGAAGGCCCTGTGGGCGGCCGATGTGGATCGTCCCGACGGGGAGGTTCGGGACATCACCTTGCTGTGGACGGTGGACGGCGGCACGCTGATCGTGTGGTCGGCCCGTCCCGGGGAGCGGACCTCGACGCACCTGTACGACCCGCGGACCGGGGAGGCTCGGGCCGCCGTCTGAGGTCACCGTGGGGGCGTCGAGGTGTCGTCGTCCAGTTTGGCGACGTCGGTGACGCCGCCCTCGAACGCGTCTCCGGACGGCCGTGACCGCAGCGGAAGCTCCCGAAGGAACAGCACGACGAAGAACCCGACGACGGCGAAGGGCACGGCGGCGAGGAAGGTCGTGTGCAGTGCCTCGGCGAAGCCCGAGACGACCGCGCCGTGAATCGGTCCGGGGAGCTTCTGGATGTCCTCCGGTGTCGCGGACGTCGCGCCGTGCGCGGCGGAGGCGATGCGATCGGGCGGGACTCCGGCTGCCGCGAGCTGGGCGGGGATCGTCTCGGCGAGGCGGTGCGACAGGAGCGCTCCGAAGGTCGCGGTGCCGACGGCGCCGCCCATCGATCGAAAGAACGTCGCGCCCGACGTGGCGACGCCGAGGTCGCTGTGCGGGACGGCGTTCTGCACGGCGAGGACCAGGACCTGCATGACGAGTCCGAGCCCCATGCCGGTGACGGCCATGTAGATGCCCGCCAGCCACAGCGGGGTGTCGACCTCCAGCAGCGACAGAAGGCCCAGTCCGACGGAGGCGATGGCGAGGCCCGCGACGGGGTAGGCCTTGTATCTGCCGGTGCGGGTGATGAGCCGCCCGGAGGTGATCGACGTCAGCAGCATCCCGGCCATCAGCGGCAGCGTCAGCAGGCCGGACGCCGTGGGGGTCGCGCCCTTGACGATCTGCAGATACTGCGGCAGGAAGATGATCGCGCCGAACATCGCGACACCGACGATGAACCCGGCGACGCTGGTCAGGACGAAGGTGTGGTTGACGAACAGGCGCGGCGGCATGATCGGTTCGCCGGCGCGGCGTTCCTGCCAGACGGCGGCGAGGAGCATGATGACCGCGATGGCGGCGAGCCCGTATGTCCGGCCGGAGTTCCAGGCGAACTCCTTTCCGCCGAGCGACAGCAAAAGCAACAGGGCGCTGACCGACGCGACGATGAAGAACGCCCCGAGCCAGTCGATCGTGTGGCGGCGTTTCGGGAACGGGAACTTCATGACCCGTTCGACGACGATGAGCGCGATCAGTCCGATGGGGATGCCGATCCAGAATGTCCACGGCCAGGAGAAATGCTCGACGAGGAACCCTCCGATGAGCGGCCCGGCGACGGTGGACACCCCGAAGACCGATCCGATGTAACCCTGGTAACGCCCTCGTTCGCGGGGTGCGACGACGTCGCCGATGATCGCCTGCGACAACGCCATGAGGCCTCCGACGCCGAGGCCCTGGACGGCGCGCATCGCGATGAGTTGGCCCATGTCATGGGCGAAACCGGCGCCGAGGGACGCGACGACGAAGACGCCGATCGCGAGCTGGAACATGATCTTGCGTCCGTACAGGTCGGACAGTTTGCCCCACAGCGGGGTGGACGCGGTGGAGGCGAGGAGCGTCGCCGACACGACCCAGGCGAGCTGGTCCTGGCCGCCGAGTTCGCCGACGATCGTGGGGAGCGCGGTCGCGACGATCGTCTGGGACAGGGCGGCGACGAGCATGCCGAGCATGAGACCGATGAACACCGTCATGATCTGGCGGTGTGTGAGGTTCGGTATCTCGGGCTCGGCGGCGGGGATCGGGTCGGGCACGGTCACAGTTCCTTCGCGTCGTCGGTAGGACCAGTGTTGGCCGTGGGGCGGTCCGTGCCCTGGGAACGGGAGAATTCGCCGATCCGGGCGCGCATGTCCGAGTCGAAGCGTTCGAGCAGCTCGGCGAAGGTGGCGACGTCGTCGTCGGGCCAGGATCCGAGGAGATCGCGGAGGATCCCTCGGCGTCGGTTCCGGGTCTGCCGCATCGCGGTCTCCCCCGCAGAGGTGAGTCGGAGGAGGTGCGCTCGGCCGTCGGCGGGGTCGCGTTCGCGGGTGACGAGTCCCGCCGCTTCGAGCGATTGGACCTGCCGCGAGACGGTGGAGATGTCCAGGCCGAATACGGCGGCGAGGTCGCTCAGGCGGCGCGGGCCTTCGTCGAAGAGCCGTCCGAGGACGTTGTAGGCGGATCGTTCGAGGCGGTGCGACTTGTCACCGGTCAGAAGATGGACCTTGTGGACTCGGCTGGCCATGACGGTCAGCGCGACCTCCACGCGGCGAATCGCCTCATCGACCACGGTGTCTCCTTCTGATGCGAGGGCTGGGGTGTGGGCGAACACCGGTCCCACAACGGAGGCGACTTTACTTGGTGACACCAAGCATTGGCGCGGACTCCGACACATCCGATCGCCGACGCCGACGCCGACGGNGCCGGCACGGGTTGTGCGGCAGGTCAGCTCGGCTTGTAGTACAGGCTGATCTTGCGGGCGCCGCTCCTGCCCGAGGCGAAACCCATGAACAGACGCGGCTTCGACGTCAATTGCACGGCCATGCCCTCGGGCTCGCGGAAGTCGAGTGAGTACGCCGCCTGCGTCCAGCGGCGCTCCACGAGCGCGCCGGTGCGCATGTCGATCGAGGACAGGTAGGTGTTGCCCCGCTTCGACGGCGGATTCGAGCCGCTCTCGCCGGTGTAGGACGTGCCGACCATCTGATAGACGTAGTCGCCGAGCGAGCAGAAACCCTGGAACACTTCGCCGCTCTTGACACCGACTTGGGGGAACTCGTACAGCGGTGCGCCGTACTTGCCCGCCTTCGCGTCGGCCAGGTCGTAGACGCGGTAACGCGCGACACCCGCGACGCGGTGGCGTAGGACGAGGCGTTTGTTCAACATGTCGACGCTCGGCTGATTGCTCGTCGAGCCCTTCACCGGCCGGTGCACCGGGATCGACGACGAGCCGTAGGTGAGGGTCTTCTTGTTGACGAACTTGAACCGGGTGATGGCCCGGCCGTATCCGGAGGAGGGGTTCGAGTCCGTCTCGGTCCAGATGTAGGCGTCGGCGCCGACGGGTTCGACGCCCATGCCGACCCCGTGACCGAAGCCGCGCAGGAACATGTAGCCGAGTTTGGTGCCCGAGTAGTTGATCTTCGTCAGGCACATGTCGCCCTTGCTGCCGTCGCCAACGACCTGGAGGACGTAGATGTGCTTGTGCGGGTTGTCGAAGGCGAAGGATTGCAGCACGGTCGTGTGGTGGACCGGCTTCTCGCGGATGTACTTCACGGCGGCCGTCGAGAGCTTGAACCGGGGTCCGGCCGCGGCCTGTGCCTCGGCGAACGCGCTCGATCCCCAGAGTGCTCCACCTCCGAGCGCCGTGACCGCGGCCAGCGCGCCACCTCCATAGAGGAGGCCGCGTCGGCTGAGTCCCGCTCTGCCGCGTTGAGAGGTCATCGTGTCGTCCTTTCGTGCGTTACCACGGTGAGGCCCAGCAGAGTAGTGGGTAGCCGCACGTGGCCGTCAAGGCACCGCCACGAATCCACCACAACGGTCAGTCCACTGTGCCAATCGTCAGGAGGTGACTGCTGACGCCGAGCATGCTCGGCTCGGTCTCCGTGCGGCGCAAGCCATCGAGAACGAGCTCGCGGACATTGTCGTCATCGAGGTCGGTGTCGATTCCACTGACGAGCCAGGCGGCGCCCTCGATCGCGTATTGACGTACCTCGTCGAGTCCGGCCCGGGCGCACTCGAGCGCGATCTCCTCGCAACGATGGAAGTAGGCCGTGGTGAACGCGCCGTACGCGGCCGGGGCGTGCACCCCGGTGCGTTCGACGTCCGCGAGGGCGGCGGCCATGCCGGGATGCGCGCCGAGGGCGTGTCGGGACAGCAGGTCGAGGCGCCCCGCGAACCGGCTGATGGTGGCGACGGCGACGAGACCACCGGGCCGGGTCACGCGCAGCGCCTCGACGAGAGCCGCATGTCGATCCCCGGCGTCGACGAGGTGATACAGCGGCCCCAGCAGCAGGGTCGCGTCGACGTGGTCGTCGGGCACGTCGAGGCGGCGTGCGTCGCCCACGGTCGCGTGGACTCCGGGCAGCGTCGCCGCGTGGGTGACCTGGGACGGCACCGGGTCGACGAGGTGCACGCGGTGGCCGTCCTCGGCGAGCCAGCGGGCGTGCACCCCGTAGGCACCCCCGACATCCAGAATAGACAGAGGCCCGGTCGGCAGCACCCTGCGCAGAATGTCCCTGGTGCGCAGGAACTCCAGTCGGCCCGGGCCACTGACGGCGAGCCTGTCGCGTTCACCACCGCGCTCGTAGTAGCCGTGAATCTCGGGTTCGATCGTCGATTCGGTCATGCGGCCCATCGTGACCGCGCGCCCCGTCCGCCGCAACGACATATTCCGGCCCGATCGACCGCGCTACTCGGGCACCTCGACCACGGTGACCTCACCCGGCTCGACGCGGGCGCGACCGGCGGCCCGCGACGCGACCCACGCCGTCAGCTCGTCCACACTCGCCTCCGCGACGGCGACGTCGATGCGCACCTCCGCACCGTAGTCGACGGCCAGCACCGTGTACGGCCCCGCGCGCAACTCCGGCTCCACCCGAGGACCGTCCACGTAGTCCAACGAAACATGCACGATCCGCAACGGCACGAGCGCGACGGTGCCGACGGCGTCGATCGCCTCCGAGACCGCCCGACCATACGCCCGGACCAGACCGCCCGCACCGAGCTTCACCCCGCCGAAATAACGCGTCACGACCGCGACCGTGTCCGTCAGATCGCGATGCCGCAACACCTCCAGCATCGGCACACCCGCCGTCCCCGCCGGTTCCCCGTCGTCACTGGACCGCTGCGCGGCACCACCGGAACCGACGACATAGGCGACGCAGTTGTGCGTGGCGTTCCAATGCAGACGACGCCGCTCCGCGATGAACCCCCGCGCGGACTCCTCATCGGACACCCGGGCGACCGCACAGAGGAACCGGGATCGGTTGATGACCAGCTCGTGTTCGCCGTCGCGCGCGATCGCCCGCACCGATCAGGGCCCCGGCAACGGGAAGCGGTCGACCGTCGCCGACGCCATGTCGATCAACATCCCCGCCTCCCGAGGGTCGTCCCAATCGTCGGACTCCACCAACGACCACACACCGAACTCGCTGAGCATGTACTCGACCGCCACCGGCCACAGTCGCCGCTCCAACGACGTCAACTCGACGAAGCGACCATACCCGGACATGAACCGCCCCCATTGGTCACGATCGAACATCCGCGCCGGAGCCTCCGCGTGCTCGATGTGGAACTGAAGCGCCGCCAACGCCAGATCCAACAACCGGGGCGCGTAGTCCGCGTTGTCCGGATCGATCAAGACGGGCCCGTCGGCCCCGAAGACCAGGTTGTTCGCCTTGTAGTCCATCACCGCGCTCACCGACGGCAGACCCGCGCCCCTCACGATCGGCAGCACCTCCTTCGGAAACAACGCCACCAGCTCGCTCAAACGCGCCACGTGCTCCGGCGCGTGCGCCCCCAGGGTCGCCCGCAAACCCACCTGGTCCGCCGCGATCGACTCACCGTCCGGGTCCGGCCACGAGAACGGCGGCGCCGTCACCGTCGACGTCGCCGCGTGGATCCGCCCCAACAGCGCACCCGCCAGCTCCACCTGTTCGGGCGTCCCCGTGTAACGCTCCCCCTCGACGAAGGGATAGGCCACCCACGTCTCCTCGCCGATCCTCACCGGATTCGACACCAGCGCCGGCAGCGGCCACACCACCGGAACCCCCTGAGCGGCCAGCTCGGTCGTCCAACCCGCGATCGCGCTCGCCGAGGCCGACGTCGACCGCGTCCGCTTGATCACCGCCTCCCGGCCGCCGACCCGGCACCTGAACACCGGAGCGAACGGGTAACACGACTCCTCGGCGACGTCCTCGGCGGCGAAATGCTCCAACACCGGTCCGTACTCGGCCGACTTCGCGGTCGCCATCGCCGGTTCCTTCCCCTGTCCACCAACACGAACCCGCATTCAAACACAGCGTCGCGCCACCACCCGCCACCGGCTAACGCTTGCCAAGCCCTCAACCACGTTGCGAGCGACCACCGCGGCGCATTAGTGTCGAAAGGTGAACACCCGAGCAGGCCGACCTCACGCGATCGGACCGATCCTGTCGCTACCCGCAGAACCGCTCCGCCCGGCCAACATCGGCGAGTTCGAAGACGGCGAATGTTATCCGGAAGCCCTGGTCGAACCGTTCATCCTCGCCTACACCGAACCCGGAGCCACCGTCTTCGACCCGTTCACCGGGTCCGGAACCACCCTCATCGCGGCGGAACGGCTCGGCCGGGTCGGCGTCGGCCTCGAAATCCACCCCGAACGCGTCGACTGGTGCGCCGCGCAACTACGCGACCCCTCGGCGGTCCGCGTCGGAGACGCACGCGCGCTCGACCGTCTCGACCTGCCTCCGGCGGACCTGATCATGACGTCGCCGCCCTACATGACCCGACTCGGCCACCCTGAGAACCCGCTCACCGGCTACCAGACCACCGACGGCGACTACCAGACCTACCTGCGCGAACTGACCGACATCCTCACGAACGCCGCGCGCCTGCTCACCGACACCGGCCGACTCGTCGTCAACGTCGCGAACCTGACCCTCGACGAACATTTCACGCCCCTGGCCTGGGACCTCGGCCAGGCGTTGTCGCGAAGGCTCCAGATCGAACGCGAGATCGTGATCGACTGGGACGTACCACCGACCTGGATCTCCGTCGACTACTGCCTTGTGTTCAGCCGCAACCGAAAGGACCACTCATGACCGCGATGGTCGCATTCAGCGTGACCCCCCTCGGCCTCGACGAACACGTCGGCCGAGTCGTGGCCGAGGCCGTACGGGTCGTCCGCGAATCGGGGCTCGCCAACCACACCGACGCGATGTACACCATCGTGGAGGGCGACAGCCTCACCGAGGTGATGGCGGTCGTGGAACGCGCCATCGCGGCCGTCGCCGAACACGCGCCCCGAGTGAGCGCCGTCGTCAAGGTCGACTACTTTCCCGGACGCACCGACGGCATGACCGCCAAAGTCGCCAGCATCGAACGGCACCTGGGCGCCTGACATGCCGAGACAACTCACCGTCCGCGAACTGAACCGAACCCTCCTCGATCGACAGTGGCTGCTGGAGCGACGCTCCGCGACCGCCGTCGACGTCGCCCAGCACCTGATCGGTTTGCAAGCCCAACAAGGCAACCCGCCCTACTACGGGATCTGGAGCCGGGCAGACGGACCGACCATAGACGACATCTCCGCCGCGATCCTCGACAAACGACTCGCCCGAGTCGTCCTCATGCGGGGAACGATCCACCTCGCCACCGCCGACGACTGCCTCAATCTTCGCGCCGTCGTGCAACCTCACCTCGACCGGACGCTGTGGGACAGCACCTACGGAAAGCGCTCCGCGGGTGTCGACCCCAAGGCCGTCGTCGAGGTCGGACTGGCCGCGCTCATCGACGGCCCGATGTCCAACAAAGACATCGGCGTGACCTTGGAGGAGGCGTTCCCCGGTCACGACGGAAACGCCCTCGCGTACCTGCTGCGCACCCTCACGCCGCTGGTGCAGACCCCGCCGCGCGGCGTGTGGGGACGGGGCGGAACGCTGCGCTACGCCTCCGCCGAGAACTGGTTCGGGCGCCCGCCTGGCACCGACGACACCCCGGACGAGACGCTCCTGCGGTATCTGGCGGCATTCGGTCCCGCGTCCGTCCACGACATGCGCAAGTGGTCTGCCGTGACCGGGCTGGCCACCGCCGTCGACCGGCTGCGCCCGAAGCTGCGCACCTACACCGCCCCCGACGGCCGCGAACTCTTCGATCTCGCCGACGCGTCGATCAGCGACCCCGACACCCACGCGCCCGCTCGGCTGCTCGCCGCCTTCGACAACGCCCTCATGTTGCACACCACCCGCGAGCGGATCATCGACGCTGACTCGAGCAAACGCATCTTCACCAAGAACGGGATCGTCGAGGGCACGTTCCTCGTCGACGGCTTCGTCGCCGGCTCCTGGAAACCGACGATCACGAAGACCTCCGCCTCGATCAGCCTGACCCCGTTCCGCTCGATCGACCGGGAGTGGACGGACGCGCTCGTCGCGGAGGCGGAGCGGATCCTGCGGATCGCGGCGCCGGACGTGGCGGATCGCGACGTCGTGATCGTCGATGACTGAGCGGACCGTGGCGCCGCCGGCGATCCGAACCCGGCCGTGCCGGGAGTCGGATCTGGACACTTTGGATCGGATCTTTCCCTCGCCGAGCGTGAACTCGTTCCACCGGGAGCGGTATCGACTACAGACGGAGGGCGCGGCGACCTACCTCATCGGCTGGGCCGGCGGCGTGCCCATCGGCCACGCGCTGATCAAGTGGGACGGCTGCGCCGACGCCGAGGTCCGCCGCGCGCACCCCGACTGTCCGGAGATCAACGGGCTCGTCGTCGCCGACGAGCTGCGGTCGAGGGGCGTCGGCTCGTTGTTGATCGGCGAGGCGGAACGCTGGGCGGTCTCGCGTGGGAGGGCGTCGATCGGCCTTGGCGTCGCCGACGTGAATCCCCGAGCGAGGGCCCTGTACGAGCGCCTCGGTTATGCCGGCGAGGTGGGCTATCTGGATCGCTACACGTGTGTCGACAGCCTGGGCACGGTGCATCGTTTCGCGGATCCGTGCGTTTTCCTGGTTCGGGCGCTTCCCCGTGAGAGAATGGGCCGAGTCACGTCATGAGACGGATATTACACGCACGAATGTGACTAATCGGGCGCGATCTCCAGACTATGCCGGGAACTAACGTCATATCTGAGATATCTTTGGCGAATGGCTGAGTCTCTTCCGCGCACTGAGGACTATCTGCGTCGCATCGGTACCCTGATTCGCGACGCCCGCAAACACCGCAATCTCACGCAGGCGCAACTGGCCGACGTCCTGGGGACGAGTCAGAGCGCCGTCAACCGCATCGAACGCGGTCAGCAGAACATCTCCGTCGAGATGTTGACGCGCGTCAGTGACGCGCTCGATCAGCAGATCGTCTCGCTCGGTCAGCCCACGGCGATGCACCTGCGGGTGCGTGGCGGTTCGCGGCTGTCGGGAAGCATCGACGTCCGAACCTCGAAGAACGCCGGAGTCGCGCTACTGTGCGCCGCCCTGCTGAACAAGGGAACGACGACGCTGCGCCGGGTCGCACGCATCGAGGAGGTGCACCGGATTCTCGAGGTCCTGCACAGCATGGGCGTCGCGTACCGCTGGCTGAACCCGGACAACGACCTGGAGATCGTGCCGCCCGCGCGGCTGCGGTTGGACGCCATCAACGAGGACGCGGCGCGGCGTACACGCAGCATCATCATGTTCCTGGCGCCGCTGCTGCACGACCACCCGGAGTTCATCCTGCCGTACGCGGGCGGTTGTGATCTCGGCACGCGAACGGTCGAACCGCACATGACCGCGCTGCGCCACTTCGGACTGTCCGTCAAGGCCACCACGGGCGAGTATCACGCGACCGTCGATCCGGGTCGCGGACCGTCGAAGCCGATCGTGCTGACCGAGCGGGGAGACACCGTCACGGAGAACGCCATCATGGCGGCGGCGCGCTTCGACGGCGTGACGATCATCCGCAACGCCAGCTCCAACTACATGGTCCAGGACCTGTGCTTCTACCTGCAGAAGCTCGGGGTCGCTATCGACGGCGTCGGCACCACGACGCTCACCGTCCACGGTCGACCCGTCATCGATCGGGACGTCGACTACGCGCCCTCGGAGGACCCGATCGAGGCGATGAGCCTGATCACCGCCGCGATCGTCACGGATTCCGAGATCACCGTCAATCGAGTTCCGATCGAGTTCCTCGAGATCGAGCTGGCGGTCCTGGAGGAGATGGGCCTGGACTACCGCCGCACCGAGGAGTACCTGGCGGCCAACGGGAACACACGGCTCGTCGACATCACCGTGCTTCCGTCCACACTGAACGCGCCGATCGACAAGATCCACCCGATGCCGTTCCCAGGGCTGAACATCGACAATCTGCCGTTCTTCGCGCTCATCGCCGCGTGCGCGCACGGCACGACGACGATCCACGACTGGGTCTACGACAACCGCGCGATCTATCTGACCGAGTTGAAGAAGCTCGGCGCTCACGTGACCCTGATGGACCCGCACCGGGTGCAGGTGGACGGACCGACGCGGTGGACCGGCGGTGAGGTGATCTGTCCGCCCGCTCTGCGTCCGGCGGTCGTCATCCTGCTCGCCATGCTCGCCGCGCGGGGAAACTCCACCTTGCGCAACGTCAACGTCATCCACCGTGGATACGAACAGCTCGCCGAGCGCCTGAGCCTGTTGGGTGCGGAGATCGAGATCGTCACGGGCGGTTGACCGATCGGATGGCCGGATCGAGGGTCCGGCCATCCACGACGGACACCCCGAAATGGAACCCAGATCAATACATCGACGACGTTATATGTCCCAGGAGCGGTACCGGTCAGTGCGATAGGTCATAATGGTCGGTATGTTGAAGCTCGCCATTCTCGGTTTCCTGCGCGATCACCCGCTGCACGGTTACGACCTGAAGAGCCGAATCGCCGCGCTCACCGGCCACGTCAAACCCATCGCCGACGGCACCCTGTATCCGGCGATCAAAAGGCTGGAGACGGCCGGGCTCCTGACCCGCCGTTCCGCGCCGGGGAAGATCGCCGCGCCGCGTCACATGCTTCAGCTGACCCAGGACGGCATCGACTACCTGCGCAAGCTGCTCCGCGAGCCCGGAGAAACGTTCATCACCGACGAGAACCGTTGGTTCGTGTTGCTCGCCTTCCTACGGCACCTGGAGAATCCGGCGGAGCAGGCGATCGTGCTGCGGCGGCGGTTGACGTTCCTGTCGGAACCGACGCCGCTCTTCTTCGACGTGCACGGGCGGCCGATGGCCGTCGACGACTTCGCCGACGCGTTCCGCCAGGGACTGTTGACGATCGCGCACGCGGCCAACACGGCCGAGTACACCTGGCTGAACACGACGATCGGGGAGCTAGACCGCCACAGTGGGCGGTGATGATTCCGTCGGCCCCGTCTCCGCGATGACGTTCTGATAGAGACGCCCGTGATAGTGCGTCGGTTCGTCCCCACGCGAGACGTCGGCGAGCCGACCGCCCCTGGCCAGTTCCTCCGCCTGCCCCGACAGGCGAACGGCCCTGCCCGGCTGCCCCGCCTGGTCGAGCATGGCCGCTTGTAGGCGCAGGGTGTGCGCCAGGGCCGCAGGGCATTCGGCCTCCCTGGCGGCGTCCTTGGCGGCCTCGTGATGCCGCCAGGCGAGGGCGTCCCGACCGGCCGCGCGGTACAGGCCGGCAGCCAGGCACGCGGCGTCATGGTACACATTGGCCAATTGGCGACGGCGCGACTGTTGAAGACTGAACGCGCGCAGGCTCGTCAGTGTCGACAGGTGCGCGACGAGAGCGGTGAGCGCCGCCTGAGCCCCGATGCTGTCCACAAGGTCTCTAATGTGGTCGGTGTGCGCCATGAGCGCCGCGAGGCTCTGCGGCCCCAGGTCGTCGGCGCGTCTCATCAACTCGCTCATGGTGTCCGATTCCGGGTCGTCCGAACACCGACACGTCCGAGACAGATCCATTCCGATGCCGCACAACGCCCGATCGATCGACAGACCGGTGGCGATCCGCTCGACGACCTCATAGGACGTGACCTTGCGGCGCCCGGCCATGATCTCCCGGATGCGCGCCTCCTGGACCCGGGTGACGGCCGCGATGGCGGCGACACTCCAGCCCCTGGCCTTCAAGAACGAGAAGACGGGACCGAAATCCCTGGTGCGCAAATGCTCCCGAAGAGGCACACCGCGAAAGGACTCCTGAGTCCACCATTGTGGATCGACCACGGGTCCCGCCGTCAACACATCGGCCTCCTCGGACGCACACACTCGAAGTTGCACACAGTAGCGCGACGTGTGTTCGAAATACAGTCCGCCCCGGACAAAGACGGACAACTCACCCAACGAAACGGTCACAAGACAGTACACGCGGCTGATTGACACATATAGATATCGAAGCTAGGTGGGCGTGAGCTGTCATTTCACCGTGAACGTCCATCCTGATCTGGACTCACGACCCGCCGTTCGGCAAGGGTATGTGAGCGCTCGACGACGCCAGGCCACTGTGTCCGGACCATCGCCGCATCCAACCCCCCGAAGTACCCATTAAGGAGCATCATCGTGCAGCTAGCGGATGAATGCTGGCTGGTCGCACACGACGACGTCACCGGCAGGTCGCTGCTGCCACCCCGCATCGCGGGCGTTGCCGCCGCCGCCGGTCTCATGTGCGAGATGATCCACGCGCGGATCGTCGCCATCGATTCCGGACGATTCGCCGTCCGCAATCGCAAGCCCTCCCCCGACCTGCTGCAACACACGATCACCGACTTCCTCATGAGAGAGTCGCACCCGATCGACACCTGGCTGAGGTTCTTCGCGCGTACCGCCGAAGACGACGTCGCCAAACGGCTCATCCGCCGAGGGGTCCTCGAAGAACAACGCAGCCGGTCCATTCTCGGCAAGACCAAGCGACGCTTCGTCCCTATGGCGGCCACCCGCGCCGCGTGGCCAACCGCGCGCCTCGCCAAGCGACTCTCCCGCGCGCAACCCGTCGACTCCAACGACCAGATCCTCATCGGATGGCTCGACGCGGTCGGCATGAACGGCCATGTCCTGTGGGACGACCCACAGCAGGTCGGATCGCGTTACCTCGAGCACATCGTCGCGCATCTGCCCGGGGACTACCGCACCCTGTGCGCCGAGACGAAGACCCTCGTCGGCCAGATCGTGATGGCCAACAACGTCTGACCCCGCTTCACCCCCACCCCCCACCCCCTCGAATGGAGCACCGCCTCGTGTCCGAATCACCGCGATCCGTGGTCGCCGAAGCCCTCGCGGCCGACCGGCTAGGCGCACCCACCGTCGTCGCGTTCGCGATGACGGCCGCCGCGCCCCTCATGACCATCGGTGGCGTCATCACCGTCGGCTGGGCGACGACCGGCGCCGCCACAGGCATCACCGCCTACCCGCTGGCGTTCCTCCTCATCGCCGCCGTCCTGGCGCTCTTCACCGTCGGGTACATGGCGATGTCACGGCGGATCTCCAACGCCGGCGCCTTCTACTCCTACGTCGCGCAAGGCGCCGGCCGCCCCGCCGGTGTCGCCGCGTCACTCGTCGCCCTCGGCGCGTACAACCTGCTCCAAGTCGGCCTCTACGGCATCTTCGGCTTCACCATGCAGGAGTTCCTCACCGCCAAGGCGGGCATCTCCCTCGACTGGTGGATCTACGCGCTCGCCGCGTGGGGCATCACCGCGTGTCTGGGCGTGCTGCGCGTCGACATCAACGGAATCCTGCTCCTGGGCATCGTCGCGCTCGAGGTCATCGCCGTCGTCATCTTCGACTTCCTGTTCGTGACCAACCCGGCCGGTGGAGCCATCAGTTTCTCCACATTCGACCCGGGGAACCTGTTCCTGCCGGGCGTCGGAGCGGTGCTGGTGACCGTCGTGACGTCGTTCGTCGGTTTCGAGGCCGCCGCCGTCTACAGCGAAGAGAGCAAGAACCGGCAGCGCACCGTCCCGATCGCCTCCTACCTCGCGATCGGTCTGATGGTCGTGTTCTACGCGGTCACCTCGTGGGCGATCGCCGTGACGGTCGGAGACGAGAACCTCGTCGCGGTCGCGCAGGAGAAGCAGACCGAGATGATGTTCGGCCTGGCCGCGGACCACTTCGGCAGCACCGTCATCTCCGACCTGGGCATCATGCTGCTGCTGACGAGCGTCTTCGCCGCCATGCTGTCGTACCACAACACGGTCTCCCGCTACACGTTCTCGCTGGCCCGCGAAGGCGTCCTCCCCCGGCCGCTGGCCCGCACGGGCCTGCGCTCGGGCTCGCCCCGTAACGCGTCGGTCCTGCAGTCGTTCATCGGCGTCGCCGTGATCCTGACGTTCGCGTTCATGGGCTGGGACCCGTTGGTGCACCTGTTCTTCTGGCTCGGCATGACCGGTGGCTTCGGCATCCTGCTACTCATCACGGCAACCGCCGTGTCCGTCGTCTGTTACTTCGCGGCGCGGCCCGACGGCGTCAGTGTGTGGGTCCGTCTCATCGCGCCGGCGCTGGCGTCGATGACGCTGCTCGTGATCGTCTACTTCGCCATCGACGCTTACGGCGGGCTCCTGGGAGTCGAGCCGGGCGACCCGGCGTCGTGGCTGTTCCCGTTGGCCTACGCCGTCATCATCGTCATCGGCGTGATCTGGGCGCTCATCATCAAGGCATCGAATCCCACCGTGTACGCCCGGATCGGCCGCGGCGCCGACGAGCGCACCGCGCCGGTGGAGAAGCCCGACGAGATCGTGCCGGTGTTCGTCGGAGGTGGACAGAAGTGACGCCGTTGATTCGCAAGGCGCGGCCCGATGAGGCTGCCGCGATGGGCCGGATCGTCGCGGCGGCGTTCTTCGACCTCGAGGTCTCCCGGTGGCTCGTCCCCGACGAAGACCGCCGACGCGAGATCCTGCCGGTCCACTTCGGTCTCTTCACGGAGCACGTGGCGAAGCACGGCGTCATGTACACGACGAACGACCACGCCGGGGTCGCGGCGTGGCTGCCGAGCGCCGGAGTGCCCGACATCCCCGACTTCGACGAACGCAACGGCGCCGCCTGTGGTGAGCGCGTCGAGTTCTTCGATCTGTTGGGCGCGTGCTTCGACAAGTTCCATCCCCACGATGAGGCGCACTACTACCTTCAGTTCCTGGCGGTGCGTCCCGGCATGCAGGGACGCGGCCTCGGCTCGGCGCTGATGGCGCCACACCACGCGATGGCCGACGAGCACGGCATGCCCGCGTACCTGGAGGCGTCGAACGAGCGGAGCCGGAACCTGTACCTCCGGCACGGCTACGAGGACCGTGGCGACCCGATTCACGCCACGAGCGACGCTCCACCGCTGTTCCCGATGTGGAGAGTCGCAGGGCGGTAGGGGTTCCATTGTGGGGNGGGTCGTCGACGACCTGCCCCACAACGCCGTCCGGGATCGGAATGCCGCGTCTCGACGAGCGGGTCGCGGCTCCGCCCCTGAGCTCTATCGCTGCTGCCGCAACGCGTCCGCGGTCCGGGTGTCGGCGGGGAAGAACGATTCGATGGCCAGTTCGGAGACCGTGACGTCCATGGGGGTACCGAATACCGTCGTGGTGCTGAAGAACGTCAGCGGTCCGTGTTCGGTCTCCAGACGCAGCGGCACGACAAGACTGTGCGTTGGCGCGTGATCGATCCCGCCCGGGTAGCTCCCTAGTTCGGTCCGCAGCCGCTCCAACTCGGGGTCGCCGGTGACGCGGATCTGGTGGTCGAGCCGGGACAGGACATGGCCCCTCCACTGTGGCAGATTCTGGATGCGGGGAGCCATTCCGTTGGGGTGCAGGCTCAACCGCAACACATTGACCGGGGGTTCCAACAGCTCGTCGGCGCACCCCGCGGTCAACCTGTCGATCGCGCTGTTGGCGTCCACCATGTCCCAGTGTCGATCGACGACGACCGCCGGATACGGCAGATGCCCGTCCAGGATCTGGATCAACGCCTGACTGATGCTGCGCATCGACGGTTGTTCCAGTGAGGACTGACCGTAGGCAGGGGCGTGGCCGGCGGCCAGAAGGATGTCGTTTCGGTGCCGCAGCGGCACATCCAGCTGCTCGCACACCTTGACGACCATCGCCGAGGTCGGCGTCGACCGTCCTGTCTCGATGAAGCTCAGATGGCGGGCCGAGATCCGGCACCGGATCGACAAGTCCAGTTGCGTCATGTGCCGTTGCCTGCGCCAATGCCGGATCAACTCGCCCGGGGTGTGGCGGGTGGCGGGTTCGATGGATTGCTGTGCCATGCGACCCAGCCTAAATCCACAGGTAGCGACCTCGATTACCTCGGAGGTAATCGACGAACGCCGCCGACGTCGCCAGGCTGGTGACGTCCCCGCGAATCGGCGGGACCATGACAGACGGAGGAACGACATGAACGACTTCGACGCCATCGCCGCCAAGTACCTGGACGCCTTCAACACCGTCGACGCCGACGAGCGCGGACGACTCGTGGCGGAGCTGTTCGCCGAGGACGTGAGCTACGCCGATCCCATGGCGACGGTCTCCGGCCACGCCGGGGTGGACGCGTTCATCGCCGAAGCCCACCGGCGGTTCCCAGGTTGGGTCTTCGCGCTCGCCGGCCCCGTCGACGGCCACGGTGACCAGGCCCGGTTCACCTGGGGTCTGGGCCCGGAGGGCGAGGAACCACCGGTTGTCGGTTTCGACGTGATCGTCGTCGACGGCGGCCGGATCACCCGCGTCCACGGCTTCCTCGACCGGGTGCCCGGCGCCTGACACCGGCCGGGGACGGGTTCCATCGGCCCCGTCCCCGGACCGGGCCGACACGACCGCGCGACGGCCCACCAGGGTTCCCCGACGACGTGGCGAATCCGGTGGCGCCGCCGCCGTGACGAGCTCGCGGCGCGTCCCCGTCGCTCGGGCGATCGCGCGACGGTGCCTCGGCATCCGGCCGCCAACCGCACGGCCACAGGCGAACTCCTTCGACGCCCGGGCCCGTTCCGATCCGCACACTCCCACCGCGTGGTTCGGCGCCGGCCGACCGAGGTCGTGTCCGGCTCCCGTTCGACCCGGCGAGACTGGCACACTGTGGCGGTGTCTGACGGTCAAGGTGCGGAACTGACGAGGCTGCGATCGAAGCGGGGCGGGCGGCTGGCGAAACGGTTCATCGACGCGGGGGCTCTCGACGATATGACGGCGTCGTTCCCGGCCGCGCTCGCCGCGATCCGGAAACGTCCTGAGGCGGAGCTCGCGATCGACGCGTTCGGGCGGCGACTGTGGCAGCGGTGCGTGGAAATGGCGTCAATAGACCATCCGCGCCGCGAACTCGTGGGCTGGGACGATCGTCCACTGTATTGGGCGAGGTTGGCGATGCTGGCGCAGCTGCGCGATTGGCGTCCCAAGTTCGGCGCGGACGACGAGACTCGCGCACGGTGGGAACGTCGCTTCGAGTGGGCGTCACGCGGGATCACCTCGGTCGGTTTCGGTTCGGAACCTCAGACGGCGCGAACGATCCTGGTCAGTGGTTTCGATCCGTTCCGGCTGGAGGGAGAACCGCGCGCGAGCAACCCGTCGGGGTCGATCGCCTTGGCGCTGGACGGGCAGGTCATCGAGGCGGGTTCGACGACCGTGCGATTCGCGTCGGTGATCCTGCCGGTTCGCTACGCGGACTTCGACGCGGGAATCACCGAGAAGGTCTTCGGTCCGTATATTGAGGACGGTCCGCATCGGGTGGACGCGGTCGTGACGACCAGCCAGGGCCGACCTGGACAATTCGATGTGGAGGGTTTCTTCGGACGCCGCCGCAGCCCGGACGGCACGCGCGACAACGACGGTGTGCTCATCGACAGCGCGCCCGAGTCAGCCGAGGCGGGCGCGGGAATGGCCGCGGGGCCGGAGTTCCTCGCCACCACGCTTCCGGTGGAGCGCATGCTCGCCGCCACGGGCGCCTCCGCCGTCCTGCCGAACCGTTCGGTCGTCGAGGTCGTCGACGGCGCGAAGAGCCCCACCGTCTCCCCAGACGGCCCGACGCCGGGCTCGCGCGCCGTGCGTGGCAGCGGGGGCGGTTTCCTGTCCAATGAGATCGCCTACCGGGTCGCGCTGCTGCGGGACGCGTCGGATCGTCCGCCCAGGACGGGCCATCTGCACGTTCCCCGCCCGGCTCCGCAACTCGACGACGGCGAGTTGACCGATCCCGATTTCGACGACGAACGCGCGGGCGTCGTGGCGCAGGCACGTGAGCTGGTGATCGCCGCGGCGCTCGGCGGCTGAGCACGATCGCCTTGGCCGCGCGCTCTGCGGGCGGTTTGTCGGCCAGGACGTTCGAGACCGCTCAGAGCGGCGCTCGGCCCTCGTACGGTGTCGACAGCACGATGGTCGTGCGGTGCGCGACCCCTGCGAGGCCGCGGATCTTCGCGAGGAGTTCCTCGAGCTCGGTCGGGCCGGACACTCGAACCTTCAGCAGGTAGTAGTCCTCTCCCGCGACCGAGTGACAGGACTCGATCTCGCGCAGGACGGCGAGGCGAGCGGGGGCGTCGTCGGGGGCGGCCGGGTCTATCGGGCGGATCGCGATGAAGGCCGCGAGACTGATGCCGAGGGCGTCATAGTCGATCGTGGCCGTGTAGCCGGTGATGACGCCGCGTTCCTCCAGCCGTTTGACTCGCTGATGTACGGCCGATGTGGACAGTCCTACTTGGGCAGCCAGATCCGTGAACGAGATGCGGCCGTCCTGGGTCAGGGCCCGCACGATGGCTAGATCGAGGTCCTCCACAGTCAGCCAATCTACCCGATCCGGGCCCGTCGACGCCGGTCGCGAGGTCGTGGGACTCCCGTCGGGAAGTCCCACGACCCACGAAGCCCGCTCAAAAGCCGATGGACCGCCAGAATGCCAGGCGGTGGGCCGCGACGTAGTCGGTCGGGGCGATGCCGTTCGGGTCGAGCGACTGCACGTGGCCGTCGTCGGCGAACGGGGGCCATTCCGGCAGGTCGGACACCAGCGGCGCGCCGTGTCGCGCGAAGGAGGTCCAGTACTTGATCATGTCGCGAGACAGTCGTGCCTGCCGTTCGTCCAGTCGCGCCTCGAAGTCGGGATCCCGGAACAGGTAACTGATGTCGGCGTTGTGGTAGGCGCCCGACGGCAGATGCGGCGGGAACGGGAACTCCTCGGGCGGGTTGGTGTCGGCGAACTCGAAGACGAAGACCGGCGCCCGTGAGGCGAGTTGCCCGTTGAGGCGGTGCGCCGGCGCCGCCCACATGCGATCGGTGAAGACCTGCGCCACGGCCAGGCTCGGATTGTCGAAGTCGGAGAGCGGATACTCGGCTGCGACGGCGGCCGCGTCGTCACCGAACGCATCGGCGAGGATCTGGTCGTAGTCACCCTCCGTCAGGATGTCGAACATGAGTTCCCGAATCGCGACGAACGTGCGATGTTCGTCCAATGTAGTTCCGACCATCGTCGGCATCGCCGCGATGTGACCGTCCTGGACGGCTCGTCGCGGTTCCATCGGCAACTGTTCGTTGCCGTAGGCGTAGGACTGGAACAGGTTCATGATGTCGGGATGGTCGAGCAGCTCCCGAACCGACTTGGCGCGCAGGCACTCGAGCGCGTCGTCACCCGCACAACCCAGCTCGGCCGCGACGGTGGCGCCGAGCTCCCGTACCTCGGCGTCCGTCCGCCAGCCGTAGTAGTCGAGTCGCCCGAGGCCCGGGAACAGCGCGTTCGCGGGCGCGTCCATAGTGGCAAATCCACTGTGCATTATGACCTTGTCGAACAGCCCCTGCGACAGCGGCGACATGAGGTGGCCGCTGACAGACGTGGCCCCGAAGGAGACCCCGAACGCGGTCACGTTGCCCGCGTCGCCACCGAAAGCGGTGGCGTTGCGCCGCACCCAGGAGAACGCGGCCCGCTGATCCTGGAGCCCGATCGTCCCCGAATCGGCCAGGTCGGGGTGCCCGAAGGCGCCGAACACTCCGAGCCGGTAGTTGACGGTGACGACCACGATGTCGCCCTCCGCGGCGATCCGCGACGCGTCGAACACGTCCCCCGATCCGATGGAACCGTTGCCGTGCAGCCATACCATCACCGGGAGGTCGTCACCGGGTCGAGCGTCGGGCGGGGTCGTGACATTGAGGAACAGGCAGTCCTCGTCGAGACTGGCCTCTCCCCCGTACGGGGACGCCAGTTGCGGGCAGGCCGAACCCGGCCGGGTCGCGTCGCGGACACCGCTCCACGCCTCGGCGGGGGACGGCGGAAGCCACCGGCGCTCCCCCACCGGTGGCGCGGCGTACGGCACGCCCCAGAACACCCGGTGGTCGTCGTGAACCCGGCCCTTGATGGCGCCGGAGTCGACGGTGACGACCGCCGGGTCGTGCGCGGGTGAGGTGTTCGCGGACGCGTGAGCGGTGGCGCCGACGGCGAGGAGACCGACGGTCAGCGCCGTCAATCGTCGCGGAAGCTTCCTGGTCACTTTCCCTCCACAATTGATAGTGTCGCGGCCACATAGGCGCGTCGACACGCGGGGACATCGGCTGACTGGCCGATGTCGCGGATGAGTCCATCCCTCATGGACAGAATGAATCCGGCGGTGAGCATGGGATCGATTTCGCCGAAGACACCCTCGGATCGCCCGCGCCGCAACAATTCCGCCAGTTCGCGAGTGTCACGGCGGCGCAGGTCGGCGTCCCCGGCGAGATCGGCGCGAACCTGCATCAACACCGACATGTGATCGGGGTGCGCGCCCATGAAGTCGACATTGGATTCACAGAACGCGATGAGCGCGCCCCGAGCGCTGCCATCGTCGGGCCGGGCGAGCACGAAGGCCGAGAAGTCGGCGAGCACGCGTTCGACGGTGGCGTCGAGGAGTTCGGCGCGATCGGCGAAGTGGTACGAGATGAGGCCGGTGCTGGACAGGCCGGCGGACCGGGCGATCCGGGTGAAGGTGGCGCGCGCGAGTCCGACGTCGGCGATCACCCGGATCGCGGCGTCGATGATCTGCGCGCGGCGAGCCGTCTCGGTGACGGTGCGTCCGGTCGATTTTGCTTGCATGAGCAAAATATAGCTTGGCTGAGCAGATACGGTGACGGAGACCCGGAACACGACCGGGGCGCCGGACTGAGTATCCGCTCAGTCCGGCGCCCCGGCGTCGATGCTCGTAAGACGTCAGGAACGACCGAGTGTGCGGGCGATGACGAGACGCTGGATCTGGTTCGTCCCCTCCACGATCTGCAGCACCTTCGCCTCCCGGAAGTACCGCTCGACCGGGTGGTCCGACACGTAGCCGTACCCGCCGAGGACCTGCACGGCGTCCGTCGTGACCTTCATGCACATGTCGGTCGCGAAGAGCTTCGCCTGCGCCGCCTCGACGCTGAAGGGTCGGCCGGAGTCCTTCAGCCGGGCCGCGTGCAACGTCAACGCGCGGGCGGCGCTGATCTGGGTCGCCATGTCCGCCAACATGAAGCCGACGCCCTGGAAGTCGATGATGCGAGTGCCGAACTGCTCGCGCTCCTTCGCGTAGCCCACCGCGTAGTCGAGGGCGGCCTGCGCGAGACCGACGGCGCACGCGGCGATGCCGAGACGCCCGGCGTCGAGCGCGGCCATCGCGATGCGGAAGCCGATGCCCTCGTCACCGACGCGCCGATCCGACTCGACGCGGACGTCGTCGAACACGATCTGGGCGGTGGGCGACGAGTTCAGGCCCATCTTGTTCTCGAGTCTCTGCGGCACGATGCCGGGCGTGGCCGCGTTGACGTGGAAGCTCGAGATGCCGGACGGGCCGGGGCCGCCGGTGCGGGCGAACAGCGTGTAGAAGTCCGCGACACCGGCGTGCGTGATGAACGCCTTCGTCCCGTTGACGCGGTAGGTGTCGCCGTCGGCGACGGCCGAGGTCGTCATCGCCGCCGCGTCCGAGCCGCCCGCGGGCTCGGTCAGGCAGTACCCGCCGAGCAGCTCGCCGCCGAGCATGTCGGGCAGCCACTTCCGTTGCTGCGCCTCATCGCCTCGAGTGGCCAGCGCGAAGCAGGACAGCGTGTGCACGCTGACCGCCTCCGCGACGACGACCCACCGCGCCGCGAGCTCCTCCAACACCTGCAGGTACACCTCGTAGGGTTGGCCCGAACCGCCGAGTTCCTCGGGGTAGGGCAGGCCCAGGAGGCCGGACCGACCGAGGACGCGCAGCACTTCACGAGGAAACTCGCTGCGCGCCTCGTACTCGTCGACCTTGGGGGCGAGTTCGCCGTCGGCGATCTCGGCCGTTAGTTCCACAATGGCCTTGGCTTCGTCGGTGGGAAGAACGCGTTGCACGGTCATCGGTGTACCTACTGTGTCGTTGAAACGGTGGAAGGGTTCGACGGCCGACACGACATCGCGACGCGAACGACGTAACGGCCATCACGGCAGGCAGCTTAACGTTAATTCAGGTCGAGCGTATGGCAGGCTGACCAGATGCTGATGCTGGTGGACAGTGCGGGCCTGTGGTATCGATCCTTCTTCGGACTTCCGTCATCCATGCGATCCCCCGACGGAACCCAGATCAACGCCGTCAGGGGCTTCATCGACGGCCTCGCCACCCTCATCCGGACCCGTGAACCCAGCCACCTCGTGTGCGCGTTGGACGACAACTGGCGCCCCACCTGGCGCGTCGAGCTCCTTCCCACGTACAAGGCGCACCGGGTCGCCACCGACGGCGTCGCCGAGGAGGAGCCCGACCAGATCACCCACCAGGTCCCGATCATCCTGGACCTCCTCTCCGCGATCGGGATCGCCCACGTCGGAGCCACCGACTTCGAGGCCGACGACGTCATGGCCACCCTGGCGGCGCGCAGCACCGACGCCGTCGAGGTCGTCACCGGCGACCGCGACCTGTTCCAGGTCGTGTCCGACGCCGGACGCGTCCGCGTCGTCTACATCGCGCGTGGAATCAGCAAAGCCGAGGTCTACGACGACGCGGCCGTGTTGGCCCGCTTCGGCGTGCCCGCCAAGCATTACGCCGATTTCGCGGTCCTGCGCGGTGACGCCTCCGACGGGCTTCCGGGAGTCAAGGGCGTCGGCGAGAAGACGGCCGCGCGGCTCGTCAACGACTTCGACGGCATCGACGGCGTGATCGCCGCGGCCGCCGATCCCGACGCGGCCCTGCCGCCGCGCGTTCGCGGCGCGCTCACCGCCTCGGCCGGGTACCTCGCCGTCGCGCCCCGGGTCGTCACGACCCACACCGACGCGCCCGTCCCGACCGTCGACGGGGTCCTGCCGAGCGAACCCGCCGACGCGGACGCGCTCGCCGCCCTCACGGAGCGATGGGGCCTGACGAACCCGATCACCCGGTTGCGCTCCGCGCTCGGCTGGTCCTAGGACCCGGCGGGGTACCCCGCTTCCGGTCGCCCCGACGGCGCGAACCACTACCCCTGTCGATCTCCGCTTGGTTGGGCAAAAGTCCCGCTTGGTTGGGCAAATTGCGAAATCACGCCTGTTTCCGACATTTGCCCAACCAAGCGGGAACCTGTATCCGGTCAGGGGCCGCCCGGTCGGTCCTCCGGGTGCGCGGCGCGCCACTCGTCGAGGGCGGCGAAGAACAGCGACAAGGCGTGGGCCTGGCCACGAACGAACGGATCCCGGTCGTCGGGTTCGACCCCGGCGGCCAGATCGCGCGATGTGACGACCTGGTTCAGACAACTGAGAACGGACGCGATGTCGAACAGGTCGCGCAGGGCGATCGCGTCGGCGTAGTCCCGCCAGCGGTCGCGGTACGCCGCCGCCAGGTCCGCCCGTTCCGTCTCGGCGCGGCGGTGCAGGAAGACGCCGACGTCGAGGAACGGGTGCCCGATGGCGCCGTCGGACCAGTCGTAGGCGACGACGACGCCGTCGTCGCGGACGCCGACGTTCTGGTCGTGGTAGTCGCCGTGCATGAGGGACAGCGGGATCGGACCGTGTTCGAGGCGTTCGCACAGTCGGTGGATCGTCGGCAGCGCCTCCGCGAGCGCGTCGTCGTCGGACGCCAGCTCGCGGGCCTGTTCATAGAGTATGGACGGTCGCCGGTCGGGGCAGCCCACCGCGGTGAGGTCCGCGGTGCGCCCGGCCCAGTGTCGTTGGATGTCGGCGAGGGCGGTCAGCGCCGGTGCCGCCGGTTCGTCGGTTCGGTCGCCGAAGGTGGTGACGCGCATGTCTCGCATGAGGATCCAGCCGCGGTCGGTGTCGACGGCGACCGTTTCGGGGACGCCCTGCCCGTGTTCCGTCGATAGCAGGCTGGTGAGGGCGGGTTCGTGCCAGAAGCCGTGGGCGGGCGCGTCGTCGTGGGCGGGGTGGCCGTAGATGGCTTTGGCGTAGAACGCTCCCTCGCCGGTGTCGAGGCGCCATACGGCGGACAGGGCCCAGTGCTGGACGGGGCGGGGGTCGCCGACGGTCGTCGCTCCCGCTGCTGCGGCGGCGTCCCGCATCCAGGTGACGAACGCGTGGTGCCAGCCGGGTCGGGCCCAGGTCGGTCGCTGGTGCGGGATGACGCCGGTGCGGTGTTCCTCGGCGAGTTGGAGCGCCCGGTCGGTGACGGGGGCCGGGAGGTCGAGGTCGGGGAGGTTCTCGAAGGGGACGGTGGGTGCGTCGGAGTGCTCGGCGGTGTCGAACTCGAGGACGACGACGCGTGGTGTGGTGTCGTCTCCGGGGATGGACACCGACGGGCGGAGGAGCGGGGCGTCGACACCGTGCCCTCTCAGCGCGGTGAGGGCGGAGCCGAGGTCGGGGGCTTCGACGGTGGGGACGGTGGTTCCGGCCGTGATGAGGCCGCCGCGGTGTGGTGCCAGTGCGAGGTATCGCGTCCTCGTCGGTTCAGGCATCGGACTCGATGATCGCCGGGAGGCTGACGCCGATGGGGTCGCGGAGGACGGCGTGGGCGCGATGGTCGTACGGGGTGGGTTGCGCGTTGCAGATGACGACCTTCGCGTCGGCGGCGAGGGCGATGTCGACGAGGCCGGCGGCGGGGTGGACGGTGAGGGAGGTGCCGACGGCGATGAGGACGTCGCAGTCGGCGGCGGCTTCGGCGGCGGCCCGCAGGACGTCCTGTTTGAGGTGTTGTCCGAAGAAAATGGTGGCGGACTTGAGGATGCCGCCGCAGTCGAGGCACGCCGGGTCGGGTTCGCCCGCGGCGACCCGGTCGAGGGCGGAGCGCATGGTCGTCTCGGCGCCGCAGGACAGGCATTCGGCGCCGAAGATGTTGCCGTGCACTTCGATGACGTTCTCGGGGGTGGATCCGGCTTTCTGGTGGAGGCCGTCGATGTTCTGGGTGACGATGGCGCGCAGTTTGCCGTGCTGTTCGAGGCTGGTGAGGGCGCGGTGCGCGTCGTTGGGTTCGACGCTCCAGGCGGGGTGTTCGCCGCGTCTGATCCAGGCGCCGCGGCGGATCTCCGGGTCGTTGACGTAGTGCTCGATGTCGACGTATTTGGCGGATTCGGGGTCGGTCGTCCAGGCGCCGGAGGGGCCGCGGTAGTCGGGGATGCCGGATTCTGTGGAGATGCCGGCGCCGGTGAAGACGGTCACGGCGTCGGCGTCGTTGATCCAGTCACGGACTCTCTGGGCGTTCATCGTTCGAGATTACGGCTTCGTCGGGCGCGGTGACGACGGCGGTTCGACCGCTGCGGCCGGCGATCGCGACCGCGACGGCGGTGAGTGCGACGGCGAGGAGGACGGCGGGTCTGGCGGGTTCGCCGGTGCGGAGGAGGTCGAAGACGACGGCTCCGGCGAGTTGTCCGGCGAGGACGCCGAGGGCCATGCGCAGCACTCCGATGGCTTTGACGGCGATCATGGAGACGACGACGAGGGCCGCGCCGCAGGGGCCGCCGAGGTACAGCCAGGGTTCGCTGGGCCATGTGCCGGTGGGGGTTCCGGAGATGAGGGTGACGACCGCGACGATGGCGTAGAGGACGCCGGTGCCGATGACGAAGTTGATGAGCCCCGTCGACAGGGGGTTGCCGGTGACGTCGTTGACGCGTCCGTTGAAGGCGCCTTGGAGGGCGATCCCGACGCCGATGAGGGCGACGACGGGAACGAGCCACCACAGTGTCAGGTCGCCGCCTCGGCCGGTGTTGGCGATGCCGACCGCGACGATGGCGAGTACGGCGCCGATGGTGCGGTTGCGGGTGACGCGGAGTCGTCCGGAGGGGCCGAGGCCGAGGGCGTCGGTGCCGAGTGCGCCGACGGTGTTGCCGCACACTTGCGCGATGGTGAACAGGGCGACGCCGATGAGGGGGACGGCGGTGGCGCCGGCGAAGACGAAGATCGCACCGAAGACGCCTCCGGTGAACATCCACCATGGAAGGACGGTGCCGCGCAGTGCCGTGAGGCCGCGTCGGACGGACGGCGAGGCGAGTAGGGCGATGACGAAGAGGCTGCCTCCGACGGTGTTCGACACCGCCGACGCCCACAGCGATGATTCGAGTCGGGTGCCGAGTTCACCGTTGATCATGGCCTGCGCGGCGGCGCCGCCACCGCCGGCGACGACGAGCGCTTGGGCCAGCCATGGTGGGATTCGCAGCCGGGTGAGGGGTGTGTCGACGGTGGTCACAGTCGGCACGCGTGGATGTCGGTGACGAGGATGCCGCGTGCGCCGATGGCGTAGAGCTCGTCCATGATGGCGTGGACGTCGGCGCGCGGCGTCATCGACTGGACGGCGACCCAGCCTTCGCGGTGCAGTGGTGACACCGTCGGGGATTCGATGCCGGGGGTGAGGGCGACGGCGCGGTCGAGTGCTTCGGCGTGGACGTCGTAGGCGAGCATGACGTAGCCCCGCGCGACGAGGACGCCCTGAAGGCGTCGGATCAGCGGGGCGCACGCGTCATCGGTGCTACCGCGCCTGCGGATGAGGATCGCCTCGGACTCGACGATGGGTTCGCCGAACACGGTCAGACCGGCTTGTCGGAGTGTCGCCCCGGTGGACACGACGTCGGCGACCGCGTCGGCGACGCCGAGGCCGACCGCGTTCTCGACGGCGCCGTCCAGTCGCACGACGGTCGCGTCGACGCCGTGCGCGGCGAGGTCGGCGGTGACGAGGGTCGGGAACGACGTGGCGACGCGTTGACCGGAGAGCGCGGAGATGTCGTCGATGGTGCCGTGCGGCGCGGCGTAGCGGAACGTCGACGTCCCGAAGCCGAGCGCGAGGGTCTCGGTCGCGTCGGCGCCGGATTCGATGAGGAGGTCTCGCCCGGTGATGCCCAGGTCGAGGTCGCCGGAGGCGACGTAGGTGGCGATGTCCTTGGGGCGCAGGTAGAAGAACTCGACGTTATTGCGGGTGTCGACGGCGGTGAGGTCGCGGTCGGCGCGGCGCTGACGGTATCCGGCCTCGGTGAGCATCTCGGTCGCCGAGCGCGACAGCGATCCCTTGTTGGGGACGGCGATACGCAACATGGATATCCTTAACAGACAGTCGATGGTGGATGATTCTTACAGGTGCCGGTACACGTCCGCCGGGGTGAGGCCACGCGCCACCATCAACACCTGCAGGTGGTACAGCAACTGCGAGATCTCTTCCGCGGTGCGGTCGGGACCCTCGTATTCGGCGGCCATCCACACCTCGGCGGCCTCCTCGACGATCTTCTTCCCGATCGCGTGGACTCCCGCGTCGAGCGCCGCGACGGTGTGCGAACCGGGCGGGCGGGCGGTGGCCTTGTCGGAGAGTTCGGTGTACAGCTGCTCGAAGGACTTCACAGAATGTGATTCTGCCAAGGTGATGGCCGAGTGGCCACCCGCAAGAGGTGCGGGGGCGGGTGTGTCGCGACACACCCGCCCCCGCCGTCGCTCAACGGCGGTTCGCGCCGATCGCGGTGACGGCGACTCGGGCGTCCAACGCGGCGATGGTCGCGTCGTAACCCTTGTCCTCGCTGGAGTCGGCCAGCCCCGCGCGGTCGCGGGCCTGATCGAGCGTGTCGACGGTCAGCACACCGTGCGCGACGGGCGTGCGCGCGTCCAGGGCCACGCGGGTGAGTCCCTCGGTGACGGCCTTGCACACATAGTCGAAGTGCGCGGTGTCGCCGCGCACGACGACGCCGAACGCGACGACCGCGTCGCACACCTCGGCGAGGGCCTGCGCCACGACGGGCAGCTCCACGGAACCGGCGACGCGGACGACCTCGACGTCGGTCACACCGCAGTCGGCGGCGGCCTTGGCGGCGCGTTCGACCATCTGGTCGACGAGGTCCTGATGCCAGCGCGTCGCGACGATGCCGAGCCGCAGCCCGCTCGCGTCGACTGTCAATGCTTGCGGCACACCATGTCCGGCCATCGTCATGCTCCTTCGACTGTGGTTGGGGGCAGGTCCAGCAGGTGACCCATCCGGTCGCGTTTCGTGCGCAGGTACGTGAGGTTGTCGGCGCCGGCGGCGCTGGGCAGGTTCACGAGCGAGCGGACTTTGACGCCGTGCGCCTCGAGATCGTCGCGCTTGCGCGGATTGTGCGTCAGCAACCGCACCGATCTGACACCCAGGTCGGTGAGGACCTGCGCCGCCAACCCGAAGTCGCGGGCGTCGACCGGCAGCCCGAGGTCCACATTGGCGTCGACGGTGTCGCGGCCGTGGTCCTGTCGTTCGTAGGCGCGCAGCTTGTCGAGCAGTCCGATGCCTCGGCCCTCGTGGCCGCGCTGGTATACGACGACGCCACGCCCCTCGGCGGCGATGGCCGCCATCGCGGACCCCAGTTGTGGTCCGCAATCGCAGCGCAACGACCCGAAGGCGTCGCCGGTGAGGCATTCCGAATGGACCCTGGCCAGGACGTCCTCCCCGTCCCCGATGTCGCCGTAGACGAGCGCGACCTGCTCGGTGTCGTCGACGAGCGTGCGGTAGCCGACAGCCGTGAACACGCCGGCGGCGGTGGGCATCCGGGTACTGGCGACCCGTTCGACCAGGTTCTCGGTCCGACGCCGATACGCCACCAGGTCGGCGATCGACACCAGCGCGAGATCGTTCTCGTCGGCGAACTCCCGCAGTCGAGGCAGTCGCAACATCACGCCGTCGGCGTCGGCGATCTCGCAGATGACCCCGGCGGGACGGCGCCCCGCCAAACGAGCGAGGTCGATGGCCGCCTCGGTGTGCCCGACGCGTTCCAGCACTCCACCCGCTTTGGCGCGCAACGGGAACACGTGGCCCGGCCGGGCGAAGTCACCGGCGACACGGGCCGGGTCCGCCAGCGCGGAGATCGTCGCGGCGCGGTCGGCGGCGCTGATGCCGGTCGTCGTGCCGTCGTAGACGTCCACGGACACGGTGAACGCCGTGCTCCGAACGTCGGTATTGCGGGAGACCATGTCCCCCAGCACCAACCGATCCATCTCCGACGACGGCATCGGCACGCAGATCAGGCCCCGACACGACGACATCATGAACGCGACCAGTTCCGGAGTGACCGCGTCGGCGGCCGCGACGAGGTCGCCCTCGTTCTCCCGGTCCTCATCGTCGACGACGATCACGGCCTTGCCCACCGCGATGTCGGCGATGGCGCGTTCGATCGGATCCAAAGTGGTCATGCCCGCACCTCCAGCAACCGCTCGACGTGCTTGGCGAGCACGTCGACCTCCAAGTGGACGGTCGCGCCGACCGCCGCCGCGCCCAAGGTCGTCGCGGCCAGCGTCACCGGAATCAACCCCACGGTGAAACCGCCGTCGCGCAAGCCCGCGACCGTCAGCGACACGCCGTCGACCGCGATCGATCCCTTCTCCACGATGTACCGCAGCAACGCCTCCGGGGCATCGATGTGGACGGTCTCCCACTCGGCCTCGGGCCGCCGCGCCGCGATCCGACCGACACCGTCGACATGCCCCTGGACGATGTGCCCGCCGAGTCGACCGTTGGCGGGAAGCGCCCGCTCCAGATTGACCGGCGCGTCGACGACCAGGTCACCCAACGCGGTGCGCTTGTACGTCTCGCCCATGACGTCGACGGTGAACACGTCACCCTCGACCTCGGTCACCGTCAAACACACTCCGTTGACGGCGATCGAATCGCCGTACCGTGCGTCGCTGGTGACGAGCGGACCCCGAACCGACAACCGGCCCGGCTCCACGGCAGTGACACTGCCGCGCTCTTCGACTATTCCTGTGAACATTCCTCGTGTTCCCTCACCTATGCGGTTACGGGCACACGGCAGGCGGGGAAAACAGCGAGTCACGCCATCGGCAAGGGACACCGACGAACGCGGTCGCGCGCCAACTTCCATCCGGACTATGACCGTCGGCCCCGGAATCTCACCGGGTCAACCGATCACTGGGTGCGATCGGGTCGCGGGCTTGGCGGGAGCGAACGACTCCCCCATCACCGCCGGTTCGGAGTTTCACCGACCCCGCCAGCGCGCATGCTGGTCTACACCGAATTCTGCCACGCCACAACGAGCACGACGCGACGGCGTGCCAGGCCTCACACCCCCGACGCCCGGAGCGAAAACACCTTGCCCCACACCAACGCCACCCCTACGATGGCGCGCATGGGAGCAACGTACATCGACGGCCAGGCGCTCGCCGCCGGGCTGGTCAGGGCTCACGCCCTCGTCATCCGTCCCCGGCGTCGGGCCTGATCCGGCCGGAGCACGCCTCATACCGCTGAGTTGACGACGCGCCGCGCGGCGTAGTCGCGCCGTCGCCTGCTCAGGACCAGTCCCGTTCACTCGGCCGCGGTGGTGTCACGACGCCAACCGCCCAGTGCCGAACTCCCCCGCGCGAAAGCCCGCGGGGCGACCTCGTCGATTCGGCACGCCGAATCGCTTTCGAGACAGCGGGATCAGTTCCAGGTATCGCCTCCCCATCGTCGCGTCCCGCATCGGGCGCCGCGGCACCCTTCGGTCGGGTCACCTCGCACAGGGGTCGGCCTCGATGTCCCGTCAGCGCAACTCGACGACCTCTGTAGACATTCCAATGTGTTCACAGAGGTGGTCGACCCTGTCGCGACCACCTCTCGCCGCCCATCACGGGCACCGAGAGGACCACCATGCCCCGTACCCGCATTCGCCTGGCCCAGAACTTCCTCACCCACCCGCAGGACGCCCACTGGATCGTCGACCAAGCCGGAGTCACCCGTGCCGACACCGTCATCGAGGTCGGATCCGGCCGCGGAATCCTCACCGCCGCACTGGCATCCCGCGTCGCCCACCTCACGACCTACGAGATCGACCCGCGCCTCGCCACCGCCATCGAACGCCACTACCGCGACCACCCGACCGTCGACTGCCGACAGCGCGACTTCCTCACCGCACACCCCCCACATCACCCGTTCGCCGTCGTCGCCAACATCCCGTACAACCGCACCGCCGCGATCGTCGACTGGTGCCTCGCCGCACGACACCTCACCACCGCCACCCTCCTCACCCAGTGGGAATACGCCAACAAACGCACCGGCGGCTACCACCGATGGACCCAACTCACCATCTCCGCCTGGCCCCGCGTCGAATGGCGACTCCTCGGCCGAATCCGACGCACCCGCTTCCACCCGCAGCCCGCCACCGACTCCGGACTCCTCCACCTCCACCAGCGCGCCACCCCGCTCATACCGCGCGCCGCCCTCACGGACTACCACAACACAGTCCACTTGGGATTTTCCGGAGTCGGGGGCAACATCGGCGCCTCACTCCGGCGACGACACGGCTCCCGCGCCGTCACCCGCGCCTGCCGCGACGCCGAACTCGCGCCCACCACCGTTGTCGGCCACATCACGCCCGACCAGTGGATACGGCTCTTCCGATCCCTCGCGCGCCTATGATCCCCGCATGACCGCCATCCTCACCGAGCTATTCGGACTCGCCGGCCGCACCGCCATCGTCACCGGAGGCTCCTCCGGCATCGGTTACGCCATAGCCGAGGCACTCGGATCGGCCGGGGCCCGTGTCGTCCTCATCGCACGGCGCCCCGGCCCCCTCGCCGAAGCACACCGCCGACTCACCGAACAAGGCATCACCTGCGCCACCGTCGAAGCCGACCTGAGCGACCTCGACACCATCGACGCCACCGCCGACGCCGCCACCACCGCTCACGGCGAACCCGACATCCTGGTCACGGCCGCAGGCGTCAACCTACGACCCCCACTACCCGAACTCACCACCGCCGAATGGCGCCACACTCTCGACCTCAACCTCGACGCCCCCTACCGCCTCGGACAACGCTTCGGCCCCGGCATGGCCGAACGCGGACACGGACGCATCATCAACATCGGGTCCCAGCAATCGTTCAACGCGTTCGGCAACTCCGGCGCCTACGGCGTCTCCAAGGCCGCGATCTGCGGACTCACGCGCTCCCAAGCCGAAGCCTGGTCACCCCACGGCGTCTGCTGCAACACCCTCATCCCCGGCTTCGTCTCGACGCCGCTCACCGCCGACACCTTCGCGATCCCCGGCCGCGCCGAACAACTCGCCGCACGCACCATGGCCAAACGCAACGGCGAACCCCGCGACTTCGCCGCCGCCGCACTGTTCCTCGCCGGAGCGGGAGCCGCCTACGTCACCGGCCAGACCATCGCCGTCGACGGAGGATTCAGCGTCCACTAAAGACACGAATGCGACGCGCGTCCCTCACGCCGCCTTCGGCTGCCAAGCCGCGTGATGCGGCTTGTTCGGCGCCCACGCCAGATTCGCCAACTCCGAGAAATCCGCGTTCTGAATCTCGTTCCTGCGGTCATACGCCACATGCGAACCCGGATGCGACTTCGCGACGCTCTTCATCTCCGTCGCCACCGCGACCACCTCACGCGGATCCGCGAACTGCCGCTGATTCGACAACGCGACCCCGATCGACAACGTCGGCAACCTCGCCTGGATCTTGTTCCCCTGCCGATCCTTCGACTCGATGTAACCGCGCTCCGCGTCGACCGGGTCGCACAGAGCCGCGGCGCGCGTCTCGAACTCGGCGATCGCGTGGCGGGTGATCGGCGCGACGAGCAAGGGGTCGCACATGATGATGAAGTCGTCGCCGCCGACATGGCCGATGAACGCCTGCGGGGGGCCCGCCGCCAGAGCGGCGCGGTGCAGCGAACTGGCAAGCGACTGCAGGAATTCGTCGCCTCGAACGAAACCATAGGCGTCGTTGACGCTCTTGAACTGGTTCATGTCCACATAGCATAGAGCAAAGGGTTCGCCGCCGCGTACCCACTCCGCGATCTCGCCGAGGATCCGCGCGTTCCCCGGCAGGCCGGTCAACGGCGAGATCTCCCGGATCTCGCGGTGGCGTCGCAATGCCGAGCGCACCCGCGCGACGACCTCCGCCGCGTCGTACGGTTTGACGATGTAGTCGTCGGCCCCCGCCGTCAACCCCGCGATCCGATCCGCGGACAGGCCTTTCGACGTCACCATGATCAACGGCAGACTCGCCGTCATCGGGTCGCCGCGCAGTTGTCGCGTCAGTTCCAGGCCGTCGATCAGGGGTAGCGCCACCTCCATCAAGACCAGGTCGGGTCGGCGTCGCGCGATCTGCGCCAGCGCCTGGTAACCGTCTCTGGCGACGGAGGTCTCGAATCCGCTGTCACGCAACTGCCCGGCCAGGTACTCCGCCAACTCGGTGTCGACATCGACGACCAGGACTAGCTCTGAGGGGGTGTCAGGTGCGCCGTTCATTCCGTCGCCTCATGTGGTCTCAAGGGGGTGGCGGCCTCGGCGAGCGCGCGCAGACGGCGAATCGCCTCGGCAGGGTCATCGGCGCCGTATACGGCCGTCCCTGCGACGAACGCATCGGCTCCGGCCTCGGCGGCGGCGGCGATCGTGTCGACGGCGATACCGCCATCGACCTCGATCCGCAGCTCCACATGCCCACTGTCACGAGCGTTACGCAGCAGACGGACCTTGTCGAGCAGTTCGGGGATGAACGCCTGCCCACCGAAACCGGCCTTGATCGTCATGATCAATACCGTGTCGAACTCACCCAGCATGCCCAGGTACGGCTCGATCGGGGTGTCCCGATCGATCGCCAGCCCGGCCTTCGTTCCGGCCGCGCGGAGATCGCGCGCCAAACCGACCGGGTCGTCGCACGCCTCGGCGTGGAAGGACACGTTGTACGCGCCCAACTCGGCATAGCCGAGCGCCCACCGCTTCGGGTCCTCGATCATCAGATGGCAGTCCAACGGAACGCGTGACACGTCCGCTATCGCCTTGACGATGGGCGGACCCATCGTCAGGTTCGGCACGAAATGGTTGTCCATGACGTCAACGTGCAGCCAATCGGCATCATCGCCAACCCGCTCCACTTCGCTGGCGAGCCGAGCGAAATCGGCGGACAGAAGACTCGGGGCGATGAGTGGTCGATTGCTGCGCACGTTTGACAGTGTAGGCATACGGCGGACCATAGGTACAGGGCCGACTACGCGGGTTTTGGTCACCGTCGCGTCATGGGAGCGCGCCGCACGACAGTCGCGGACACCGTCCGCGCTCTACTCATGACGGACTGTCGACAACATGGCCGGTCACCGACGTATGGGCTCCACCGCGAACGAGCCTGACGCATGACCGGCACCGTCACGGTGGCGTCAACCCGCCACTGATCCATCATGGATGATGATCAGCCGCGGATCAACGCCGCGAACATCGCGTCCGTGCCATGCCGATGCGGCCACAGCTGGGCGCACGAGCCGACCTCGGCCCCGGTCATGCCCGACGGCAGCAACGGCCCGACCGGGATCAGCTCCCGATCCCCCGCAACCGCCTCCACGACCTCGCGCGTCTCGGCGATCACCGGAGAACACGTCACGTACGCCACGACTCCGCCTGGCCGCACCAGTCTCAACGCCCGCTCGAGCAGCTGGCGCTGCAGCACGGCGAGTTCGGTGACATCCTCGGGCTTGCGACGCCATCGCGCCTCGGGGCGTCGACGCAACGCGCCCAGCCCCGTGCACGGCGCGTCAACGAGGACCCGGTCGAACGTGTCGTCGGCGAACCCCGGATCCCGACCATCGGCCAACACCACCTCGACGGGCAGACCCGCCACGGCCGACTTCACCAGGTCCGCCCGATGCGGCGACACCTCCACCGCGGTCACCGTCGCGGCTCGCAACGCCGCCAAGGACCCCAGCAGGGCGGCCTTTCCGCCCGGACCGGCGCACAGATCGAGCCACCGTTCGTCGGAACCGGTCACCGGCGCGTCCGCCAACAGGGACGCCACCACCTGACTGCCCTCGTCCTGCACGTGCGCGCGTCGATCCGCGACCGCCCCGATATCGCCCGGATCTCCGCCATCGAGATACACCGCGTACGGCGACCACTCCCCAACCCGCCCCGAAACCGCGTCCGCCAAGTCCTCGGCGTCGATCGCGCCGGGACGGGCGCACAGGTGCACCTGAGGTGCGATGTTGTTGGCCCCCAGGGCATCCCGCAGCTCACCGGGTGTACCCAGCGCGGCGTCCAGTTCGGCGACGATCCACTCCGGATGCGCGTACTCCAGGGCGAGATCCGCCGCCTGGGCGCCCGTGGCCAAGGCATCCATCCAGGCATGCGAATCCCGTTGACTGATCCGCCGCATCACCGCGTTGACGAACCCCGCCGGCTTGTGCCCGATCGCCTCCCGCGTCAACGACACGGTCGTATCGACCGCGGCGTGGATCGGGACCCGCGTGCACAGGATCTGGTAAGCGCCCAGTCTCAACGCGTCCAACACCGGAGCATCGATAGTGGACAGTTCTCGACGCGCCGCCACCTCGATCACACGATCCAAGGTGCCCCGCATCCGCAACGAGCCGTACGCCAACTCCGTCGAAAACGCCGCGTCGCGACCCTCGACATGCTCCTGCGACAACAGCTTCGGCAACACCAGATTCGCGTACGCGTCATCGGCGCTGACCGCCCGCAACACGTCGAACGCGACACGACGCGGATTGTCCGACGTCAACGCCCGTCCCTGCCCGCCCGGCTCCCGAGGACTCATGCAAACACGATCGCGTCACGCACGTGTAGACCCCGACCCCACGCATCCGCCGCCATCAACTTCTTCCCCGGCGGCTGCACCTCCACCAACCGCACCGGATCCGTCCCCGTCCCCACATGAACCGCCGACTTCGACACCGCTACCTCACCCGGACCGAGCGCCGGCCCTTCCACGTCCACCACGACCGGACCAACCCGCATCCGCTGACCATCCCACGTCGTCCAGGCACCCGGAGCGGGCGTCACCGCCCGAATCCGACGATCCACCGCGAAGGCCGGATCACCCCACCGCACCCGCGCGTCGTCCACCGACACCTTCGGCGCCAGACTCACCCCGTCCGAGGGCTGCGGAACCGCCACGGCGTCACCCGACTCGATCGCGTGCAACACCTGCGTCAACAACACCGCCCCCGACACGGCCAAGCGCCCCAACAGATCCCCGCTCGTGTCGCCACGCGCGATCGTCTCCGTCACCGTGCCGAACACCGGACCCGTATCGAGACCACGCTCCAACTGGAACACCGAGGCACCCGTCACCGCGTCACCGTGCAACACCGCGTGCTGTACCGGCGCCGCGCCACGCCACGCGGGAAGCAACGAGAAATGCAGATTGATCCACCCGTGCGCCGGAATCTCCAACGCCGACTGCGGCACCAAAGCTCCATAAGCGACAACCGGTACGCAGTCGGGCGCGATCTCCCCCAACCGACGCAGGAACTCCGGCTCCGACGGCTTCACCGGCGTCAGAACCTCGACACCGCGCTCATCCGCCCACGCCGCCACCGGCGAGCGCGACAACGAACGACCACGCCCCACCCGTGCGTCGGGCCGTGTCACCACCGCCGCCAACTCGTGGCCGCCGTCCACGATCGCGTCCAACGACGGCAACGCCACATCGGGCGTGCCCGCGAAAACAAGCTTCATGATTTGAAGAAAACCCCACGATTGTCATGCGGACTGACCTTGACCTTGACCTCACTGGTATACCAGTCGGCTTCGCGAATCGCCTTCATCGCGGCCTTCCGGCGATCCCGATCCATGCGCTCGAGGAACAACACACCGTCCAGGTGGTCGGTCTCGTGCTGAATGCACCGCGACATGAGACCCGTCCCCACGATCTGCAGCGGGTCGCCGTACTCGTTGAAGCCCTTCGCCACCACGTTCATTCGACGCACCGTGTCGAAGTACAGCCCCGGCATCGACAGGCAGCCCTCCGGGCCGTCCTGCTCCTCCTCATCGGGGAACTCGAGCACAGGATTCGCGATGTGACCGACGACTCCGTCCACATCGAATGCGAACACCCGCTTGCCGACCCCCACCTGGGGAGCGGCCAGACCCGCGCCGCCCTGCGATCTCATCGTCGCGATCAGGTCCCGAACGAAGAGCCGAAACTCTTTGTCGAAAGTGGTCACTTCGTCCGCCGCCGTCCGCAGCACCGGGTCACCGAACATCCGCACCGGTTGCACCGTCATCGATTCCACACTCCCGCACACGCTCAAGACAACGGCGGCCAGTCTACGCCTGGTCACGGCCCAGACCGGGCGCCGGTCGCACCGGCGGCAAATCCAGCGAAACGCTCACGAAAAGGCATCATCCAACTACGCTGCGGCATATGGCCAACTCGATCAAATCTCCGCTCAACCCGGATCAGCAGAAAATCGCCGGTGAAGCCCTCCAAGGCGCACTCGTCGACCTGATGGACCTCTCACTCGTCGGCAAACAAGCGCACTGGAATGTCTACGGTCGACACTTCCGGTCCCTCCACCTTCAGCTCGACGAGGTCGTCGACCACGCCCGCACCTCCGCGGACACCGTCGCCGAACGCGCCGTCGCGATCGGGGTGTCACCCGACGGCCGCGCGGGAACGATCGCGAAACTCACCAAGATCGAGAACGTCCCCACCGGGCAACTCGCCGACAGCGAGGTCGTGCGCATCCTCGTCGACGCCTTCGAGACCGTCATCGCGCGCATGCGCGAGCGCATCGACGCCACGGCCGACCCCGACCCGGTCACCCAGGACGTGCTCATCGGGATCAGCTCCCAACTGGAGAAGGAGGCCTGGATGTTCCAGGCCGAGCTCGCCCACTAGACCGCACTACCCGACAACAGTGCTGGCCTGGACAATGACGTCCGGGCCAGCACTACGGTGTGGACGGCCGCTCGCCACCATCCCCGGGGGCTCAGGGGCCTCCGGCCTCCTCCCCAAGGTCGACGCTACTCGTCCGAGCTGAATCCACCCTGAACTGTCCTGAAAGCGCTTCAGGTACGGGACACCGCGCGGCCCCGGATCGGACGCCACCGCCACCAGGCCCTGTGGAAACGCTGGCGCCCACGGCATGACCGATCGGCGCCGGTCACAACAACTCCCTCGGGTCGACCCGGACTCGCACCGGGGCGGCGTCCTTGCGAATCGCGCGCGCCGACACCGCCGCGTGCAGCCCCGCCGATAGAGCCGCCCCGTCTCGCCTCGACACCCTCAGCAACAACCGTTCGCTGTGCTCATCGATGGGAACAGGCCCGAGCGGTTCCACCGACGACGGCAGCGCGCACTCGTCGACGAACTCGGCGACGGCCGCGGGCGAACCGGAGACCGCCGCCATCCGCACCGCGGGCGGAAACCGCAGTTGTGACCGCTGATCGAGCTCGCGCGCGGCGAACCACGCCGGATCCCAACGGACGAGCGCCTGAACCGTGGCGAGCCCGCCGTCCGCCACGACCACGACCGTTCCCCCGTCGCGGGCCGGTCGCGCCAACGCCACGGCAGCAGACCAGCGACGGAAGGTCTCCTCCTCGGCTCGCAGGTCGGCTCGGCTCAACAGTGCCCAGGCGTCCAGGAGGAGAACCGCGCCGTAGCCCCCGGGTACGCGGGGTTCCGCGCCCGGTGTCGCGACCACGATGGATGGACCGGCGGGGATCTCGTCGAGGATCTCGCTTCCGCCGGACGTGCGGACGACGGTCGGCGCGAACGCCCGGCCCAGTTCCTCCGCCGTTCGCGCGGCGCCGACGACGACCGCGCGCAGTCTGCGTCCGCCGCATTCGGGGCAGCGGAAGTCCTCCTCCGGTTGACCGCACCATTGGCAGACCGGTGCGGCGGAACGGCTCGAGCGCGCCAATGGCCCACCGCACCGGGAACAGCCCGCGCGGCGACGGCAATCCTGGCAGGACAAAGCGGGGAGGTAGCCGCGTCGGGGTGACTGGACGAGCACGGGCGCGTCGGCGCGTAGTGCGGCCCTGGCCGTCCGCCACGCGACCGATGGAAGCCGCGCGGTCGTGGAATCGGGGTCGGCGGCCAGATCGGAGTCGTCCCCCACCGGTACGACCCGTGGTGCCCAGGAGCGCACGACGTCACGGTCGGCGGTCAACGGTCGGGCCCATCCTGACTCGACGAGGAGTTGCGCCTGAGGTGTGCGGCTGTGCCCGGCGACGATGACGGCCGTGGACTCCAGTTCCGCGCGGGTCAGCAGGACCTCGCGCGCGTGCGGGTAGGGGGCGTGCGGGTCGCTGTGGGATTCGTCGCCGTCGTCCCAGATGCCCACGAGGCCAAGGTTTTCGACGGGCGCGAACATCGCCGCGCGCGTGCCCGCCACGACCGGCACGAGACCGCGACGGACACGCAGGAACGCACGATACCGCTTCGCGGGCCCGAGCGCCGCCGACAGGCTGACGTGCCGATCCGGACCAAGCACATAGGATAGCTGGGCGTCCAGGCGGTCGAGGTCGCGCTGGTCGGGGACGATGAGCAGGGCGCCCTTCCCCGACGCGGCGGTGGCGGCGGCCGCCTCGGCCAGCCGTGTCGGCCAGTCCTCCCCCGGCAGACTGTCCCAGACGACGCGTGGCATTCGTCTGTCACGCAACGCTTCCAGGAAGGATTCGCCGTGCCGGTATCGACGCCATTCGGCGGGCGGCGGATCGACGATCGGTCCGGCTGGTTCTGGTGGTGGGTCCTTCTCGACGCGAGCCTGTCTTGGCGGCACCGCCAGTCGCAGGACGTCCGAGAGGTTGCCCGCGTACCGGTCGGCCACGGCCCTGGCGAGCCGTGCGACGTTCTCGGAGAGGACGGGTTCCGCCGAGACGACTGCGGCGAGGCTGCGCAGGGGTCCGGCGTATTCGTCGCTGGCCGGTCCGATCTCCACGACGAAGCCGGACATGCGTCGGCCCGAGAACGGGACGCGGACGCGGCACCCCGGCACCGGGGCGGGTGTGAGCTCTGCGGGGATTCGGTAGTCGAACAGCCGGTCGAGGTGTGGGAGCGGAGAATCGATGCACACCCGCGCGACGATCGGTCGGGGCGCGTCGAACAACATGCCGTATTTGTACCTCACGGGTGTGACGCCGCCTCGACTCTCGGACACATCCACGAAAGTCCACATTGATCGATTGATCGATGATGGGTGCCGTAGGCGCCTTTTGTTCGGGAACCGAGCGGGTTCGGGTTCGGCGGCGCCGCAAGAGCACCAAAACCTCGGGCTCGATATACCTCTTTGACGTTCCCGTGCGAGATCGCGAACCCGTCCCTCTGGTAATGAACGTGTCAGGAACCGCAAAGTAGGGCTGTTCGGTTGAGCCCGTCGAGTTGTGGTGCCTCGTTTGGTTGGTTATGAAGCCCGCGCGGTTGGATGATCTGGTTTACCACTGGACCTTGCTGGACGACGAGAAGCCGTTGGAGGGAAACAAGTCTGGCGCGACCCGGTTGGGGTTCGTTCTGCTGTTGAAGTTCTTCACTTCGTATGGCCGGTTCCCTCGTGGCCGCGCGGAGTTGGCCGATGATGTGGTCGAGTGTGAGGCCAAGCAGGTCAAGAATGGAGCCGTCTGACCTGTCGTTCTATGAGCGGTCTGGTCGCACTGCGGGGTACCACCGGGCTCAGATCCGTAAGCATCTGGGGTTTCGGGAATGCGGTGTCGCGGACGCGGAGAAGCTGACGACATGGTTGGCCGAGGAGGTGTGCCAGGCTGAACGCATTCCGGAATCAGCGCCTCGTGGCGTATGGCGGCCTGTGACGTATTGGCCAACGGCATCCCAGCACAAGGAGATCGTGGAGTGCCTGGCGGGCAAGGGATCTCGCCTGTGGCCCGACGCCTTCTGCGGCGGCAGCCGCACAGGCGCTTATATTACGTTCATGTCGAATCGTGACCACACCGAAAGCCTCCGCAGCGCTGAACGGCGACTCCAGGCCGCCCAGTTGACGTCCGATGTCGATGCACTGAGCGAACTGATCGACGACGCGGCATGGTTCACGGGCCCAGACGGAAACCTCTACTCCAAGCAGGACGATCTAGGCGCTCACGCAGCCGGACATCAAATGCTGAACCGCGTTGAGGAAGAAGACCTGCGGGTGCTGGCCACCGCACACACCGGTGTCACCTGGTTCCTCGGCACCCTGGCGGGCACCGTCGGCGGCCAACCAATGACCGCCCGCATGCGCTACACCCGAACGTGGGCCCGAGACGACCAGAGCGGCTGGAAGATCATCGCGGCCCATGCCATATTCCTTACCGAAGACACCACCGATGCCAACTAAGAGGCCTACGGCCATCTAAGAGTGCTCATTACGGACAGCACCGAGGCATCAAGACCCTGACGTTGGTGGGTCCGAGGCGTCGCCTGTTTCGCAGCATCCCTGGATCATTGCCTCGGCGCCTACCACGTTATCGATATCGTTCGAATTGCCTCACTGCGTTGCCCACATCGCGCGTCGACCTGACATCGAACCACCGGCTCACGGGTCGAGCAGAAGTCCTAGGACCCGCATCGCCAGATCCGACTCCTCCAGGTTCCATCTGCCCGAACGTGCGACCTCATTGGTGGCCCAGAACACCGACGGGCCGCCCGACACCCGCGCGAACTCGGCATAACTCGCCCCGTTCCCACCGTTGTGCCACGCCACCTCGACGTCCCCGACGTCGAGCATCACCCACCCGTAGCCATAGTGCGACGACTCGGACGCGTCCTCGGCGACCCAGGGCTCGAACAGTCGGTTCCGCGCCGGCGCGGAAAGGACCGCGTCGCCGTCCAGCGCCCTACTCCAAGCGGCCATGTCCGTCGCCGTGGAGAGGACGCCGCCATTACCGAGAAGGTTCCAATAGGGACCATTCGCGCCCCACGTCCGTTCGTTCGGACGGCCGAGTGGCAACCCGTCCGGACCGTGCTCGACAGCGACATCGCGGCGATCCCAGTCGGGAAGGAGATAGCCGGTGCGGCTCATCCCGAGCGGCGCGAAGAACGCGTCGGCAAGGAACCTCTCATACGACCCCGACGTCAGCTCCTCCACGATCGCGGCCAAGACGCTGTAGCCCACATTGGAGTAGACGTATCGAACACCCGGCGCCGCGAGTGGAACCGAGGCCGCCATAGCGTCGATCAACCCCGAGCGGGACAACGGATCGTCGTCCGGACCAAGGGTATCGATCAGCCCAGAGGTGTGCGTGAGCAACTGATGGACCGTGATCTCGGCCTTGTCGCCCATCCCGGTGAAGAAGCGACCCAGTCGATCACCAGGGTCAAGCTCACCGAGCGTCCACAGTCTCACGATCGCGGCGGCGGTGAACTGCTTGGTCACGGAGCCGATGTCGTACACCGTCTCCACAGTCGCGGCCACGCCCCCGACGGGATCGGACTCACCGAAACCCTTCGCGTACAGCGTCTTCCCGTTCGACGTCGCAATCAACGTCAAGCCGACCCCGGGCGGCGCGGCATCCGCGATCAGCGCGTCGACGGCCTCCTCCATCGTCGGCCCGCCGGTCAGCGCCCGGTACGTCACACCACCGAGCGCACCGAGCCCAGCCACTGTCAGGGCCCCGCCGAGAAGACGGCGCCGACTGCCTCGTCGTGTGTCCATCATGTTCCTCCCTCCAGACCGACGTCGGTCGTCCTCAGTAGCCGCACGCGTCGAGCCCTCGATGAAAACTGAAGGACGACACCCACTCGACGAGCTGCCGATCACTCGGCGCCCGGTTCCCGGTCCGCACCATCACGGACGATCCGTCCACAGAAGACTCAATGACCAGCACACGGCGGCCGTCGCGATCCACGGCGAGCCGACCACTCTCGCCGTCGACGACCACCGACTCCACGTCCGTCAAGTCTTCCCACGACACCGCCCCGACCTCGACAGTCACCGTGAACTCCTCACCCCGGACGACGTGTCGCAGGCTCGCGGTCGCGCCATCGGTGACGCCCGTGTTCGCCTCGACGTCGTCCCCAGACAGCATCTCGACCACGGCGACCTCGGTTACACGCCCGTCGACGGACTCCACACACACCTTTACCTCGTCGGCACCGAACATCGCGGCGAGCTCGTCGCTCTGGGGCGTCGACAGTCCGATCCCGACTCCGGTGATCGAGACGGCCGCCACGGCCAAGACCCCCGCGATTCGTTGACGGGCCACTCGACGACGGCCGCGCGCCTTCACCGACGTCAACAGCTCCGTGGGCATGGGAGCGCTCCTCGCGTGCCGCCGCAGCTCACCACGCAACGCCGCGTCGAGTTCGTCGTCATTCATGTCGATACCTCCACAGTTCGGAAGCCGCTCACGACGTCGGGGTGCGTTCGCAGCCAAGCCAGGGCACGACTGGCGTGGACCCGCACGGTCGCGCGCGAACAACCGAGTAGTTCGGCGATCCGGTCATCGGGCAGGTCCTCATAGAAGCGCAGGACGAGGACGGCGCGCTGGCGGCGGGGAAGACACGCCAAAGCCCGCCACAGCGCGTCCTGGTCAACGACTCGCTGGGAATCGTCACCGATGACGCGCGTATCGCCGACGTCCTCGACGGCGCGCTCTCCCGCCGACCGCCGACGCCGCCATGACAGGTACTGCCGCAGGATCGCCTTCCGCACGTACGCGTCGGGGTTGGCGTCCCGTTCGATGCGATGCCAACGTCGATGGCAGCGTGCGAGCGCCTCCTGCACGAAGTCCTCGGCCCGGTGGGAATCGGCGCACAGAAGGAACGCGAAGCGGAGCAAGACTGCCCCACGCGCTCGCACATAGGCGTCGAAATCGTCCATGCCGCTCCCAGTTGTGGTCTCTCACAATGAAAGACGCGGCGTGCGGTGCGAACTGTGTACGCATGCCGCAAGTTCTTTCGTCGTCTTCTATCCGAACCGCCGCGTGGACGCACATTCTCGGCCGTCTAATCGCGTGGCGGCTCAGGTCCGAGCTCTCGGCCCGCCCCGCACGGACCGCCGTCACCGCGTTCGGACGATCCATGATCCGCCCCGAAAAATACAAACACTGTGATTAGCACTCGCCCGCGAAGCCGCCAGAACCTGACACCCCACCACGACCATGTAAGGGACGCCCGAGTCGTCGGGCGGCCCTTCCCCTTGCCCAAGGATCGAACAGGACCAACCGAATGCGACCCGTCCTCACCAACCGATCACACTCGACGACGATCGTCGGAGTGCGGTGGTAGATACCAATTCCGGGATGAATAGTCCAGGGCCGGTGCTCACGCGAACAACGACCCAACGAACGCTAGCTGCGCAACCCGTGGAAGCCTGATCCTCAAACAGGGTTCGCGGCCATGACCCCGAGAACGGGCGCTGGAGATTCCCTTCCCGTGGTCGGGAAACGACAACCCACTGAACTCCGCCAGGAACCGACGCGCCACCCCATGAACAACTATCCCCTCACCCTCGAGCTTCGCGCAGAGCCCCGTCACATCCACCCGACGCCCCGGAAACCACCCCGCCACCGTCAACGTCCGCACCGACTCCACCGACAACCCACTCACCCAGTCTCCATCGTCCCGTTGACAGCCACCCACCCGAACACCTCCGAACCGGCATCATCAATGAGCGCCGTATCGAAACCCGCAATCCCCAACACATCCCGCACCGCGGCATTCATCGTCTCCACAACCGCCCGATCAAGCCAACACACCTCA
>NZ_CBCRZX010000027.1:0-67705 GCF_965137155.1 Stackebrandtia soli | reverse complement strand
AGAAAATCCCGTGGCGGGGCCGCACGAGGAAACATCGGTGAAACAGCCTTCTCGTAAGCTGGCCCGGTGAGTGTGAACGGGTCTGAGGTGACGGTGCGGGTGCCCGCGACGTCGGCGAATCTGGGGGCGGGCTTCGACAGTCTCGGGCTGGCGTTGTCGCTGTACGACGAGGTGTCCGCGCGGTTCGCGGACGAGACGACGGTCGCGATCGAGGGGGAGGGCTCCGGCACCTTGCCGCGCGACGGGTCGCATCTGATCGTGTCGAGCATGTGGACCGCCTGGCGGGAGTGGGGCGAACCGGTGCGGCCGGTCGCGCTGCGCTGCGTGAACGTGATTCCGCAGGCTCGCGGTCTCGGCTCGTCGTCCGCGGCGATCGTCGCGGGCGTCGTCCTCGCGTCCGCCCTGAGTGGACGATCCACCCCGAACACGGAGTCCCTGCGACTGGCCGCGGCGATCGAGGGGCATCCGGACAACGTCGCCCCGTGTCTGCTGGGCGGGTTCACGATCGCCTGGTCGAACGGCGACGCGTGGGCCGTGCGAGTGCCGACCGCCGACGGTGTCGTTCCCGTCGTTTACGTGCCTGACCTGCGAGGATTGACGGCTCACGCCCGCGCCGCGCTTCCGGGACGTGTCCTGCACACGGACGCGGCGTTCAACCTGGCACGGTCGGCGCTGATGGTGCACGCCATGTCGAGCGATCCCGATCTCCTGTTCGAGGCGACCGATGATCGTCTGCATCAGCAGTACCGCGCGTCCACCATGCCGCGCTCGGTGGAGGCCGTGGCGACCTTGCGGAGCCGGGACATCCCGGCCGCGATCTCGGGGGCCGGTCCGAGCGTGCTGGCGTTCACGGACGCGCCACCACTCCTTGACGGATTCACAGCGCACACCGTGTCCGTTGCCAACGGAGCGGCATTGATCTAATACACGCACCCCCCAGGTGTTGCCGATTTTCACCCCATTGACTATGCTGTGTAGCAATACAGCCGCGACGCAACCAGCGCGCGCCTGATCTCTTTCGGAGTAAGACAGCTCCGATCCTTGCAATCTGGCAGCCACTGTGAGAATCGTCACAAGTTTCAGACTGGCAGTTTGTCCACCTTGTATCACCATTTCTGGGTATGCGGGGGCTGACCGCAAGGGTACTGTTCTTCTTCAGCGATCACGTGTGCCGCACGCAGCTAAACCCGAAGCCGCGCAAGGAATCCGCGGCAGTTCGAGGGAAGGAATCCATTGAACGACACTACCGACACCACGTCGGGATCCACCGGCGAGGAGTCCGCCGGTACACGGCGGCGACGCAGCGGTGGCGGCCTCGCGTCCATGTTGATGCCGGAATTGCAGCAGCTTGCCAATTCCCTCGGTATCGCAAGCATCGGGCGAATGCGGAAGAGCGAGCTGATTACCGCCATTCAGGCGAAGCAGTCCGGCGAAGGTGCCTCTCAGCCGGCAATGACTGACAGTCCGAGCGAGTCCGAAGCCGCGCCGCGCGGGAATGCCCGCCGAGTGACGCGTCCCGCCGGACCGCCGCAGCCGCGTCGGTCCACGGTGGTCGCCGCGGAGTCGGACACGACGAGTGTGGCCGCGTCGACGACGATTCCGGTTGCGGGCGGTGAGGACAACGACAAACCTGCTGGTGAAGTGCGTCGCAGGGAACGGACGCGGACCCGCCAGCAGCAGCCCGAGGCTGAGGCGCCGGCGAAGGCCGAGCGCACTGAGCGCACTGAGCGGTCCGAACGGGACCGTCAGGGCGAGCGTCAGTCCGAGCGCCAGGGTGGTGACCGTCAGGGCGACCGGGACAGCCGCCAGTCCGGCGGACAGCAGCAGCGCGGGGGGAACGCGGCGGTCTCCGATGAGGAGGGTCGTCGGCGTAACCGTCGGCACCGTGACCGTGATCGCCGTACCCGCAGTGGTGGCACCGGAGGGCGTGAGCGCAACGAGCCTCAGGTCAATGAGGACGATGTGTTGGTGCCGATCGGTGGCATCATCGACATACTCGACAACTACGCGTTCATTCGCACGTCCGGCTACCTCGCTGGTGCGAACGATGTTTATGTGTCGATGTCGCAGGTGCGCAAGTACGGGCTTCGCCGAGGCGACGCCGTCACCGGCGCCGTTCGCGCGCCGAAGGACGACGACCCGAACGCGTCGAAGCGCCGCGAGAAGTACAACCCGCTCGTGCGCCTCGACACCGTCAACGGGATGGAACCGGAGGAGGGCAAGCGCCGCCCCGACTTCTACAAGCTGACGCCCCTGTACCCACAGGAGCGGCTGCGCTTGGAGACGGAGCCGCACCTGCTCACCACTCGCGTCATCGACCTGGTGACGCCGGTCGGCAAGGGCCAGCGCGCCCTCATCGTCTCGCCGCCGAAGGCCGGTAAGACGATGGTTCTGCAGGCCATCGCCAACGCGATCACCGAGAACAACCCGGAGTGCCACCTGATGGTGGTCCTGGTCGACGAGCGGCCCGAAGAGGTCACCGACATGCAGCGCTCGGTCAAGGGTGAGGTCATCGCCTCGACCTTCGACCGGCACCCGTCGGACCACACGACCGTCGCTGAACTCTCGATCGAGCGCGCGAAGCGTCTCGTCGAGCTCGGCTACGACGTCGTGGTGCTGCTCGACTCGATCACCCGTCTGGGCCGCGCGTACAACAACGCCACGCCCGCGTCGGGCCGGATCCTGTCCGGTGGTATCGACTCGACGGCGCTGTACCCGCCGAAGCGTTTCCTCGGCGCCGCGCGCAACATCGAGAACGGTGGATCGTTGACGATCATCGCGACGGCTCTCGTCGAGACCGGTTCGATGGGTGACACGGTCATCTTCGAGGAGTTCAAGGGCACCGGTAACTCGGAGCTGAAGCTGGACCGCAAGATCGCCGACAAGCGTCGCTTCCCGGCCGTCGACGTGCACCAGTCGTCGACGCGTAAGGACGAGCTGATGCTCGCGCCCGACGAGTACGCGATCATGCTCAAGCTTCGCCGAGTCCTGTCCTCTCTGGACCCGCAGCAGGGCATCGAACTGTTGCTGGACCAGCTGAAGAAGAACAAGACGAACGCGGAGTTCCTCGTTCAGATCGCCAAGACCACGCCCGGCGGCAGCGACTAGTCGCCAGCCGGCACGGTATCCATCGGGAGCCCCGGTCTCGGCCCCGTCCACATGGGCGGGTCGAGGCCGGGGTTTCTCGCGTTCACAACCCATGCGCACAAGGGACCACGCCGGGGCGATCCACGTGACGACGCCCATGGACACTGGCGACCGTTCGACGCACCGAGGTCTCGGGAGCGTCCGCGGTGATCGCCCCACCGGTCGGCCGTCGGGCCTCCGGAGTCCTGGACCACTGTCGTCCGCGGCTCCCATGCGGGGCCGGATCTCAATGTTCGCAAGGAGAACGCGGGTTCCGCACGCAGGCGCACGGGGCGGATCGTTGAACGACGGACCGGGGAGCATCGGGCGAAATTAAACTTCGGTCCATCTCAAGGTATTGAAGAATTTCGACGGATGCGATTGAATACCCTTCCCCGAGTCGTCGTCGCCTCTCGACGGTGGCGGCGCGCCCGTCCGTCTCCATTGGAGCATCACGTGTCCCCAACCCCAGGCCGCGCCGCCCGCGCCATGCTCGCGGCGAGCGCGCTCGTCGCCGTGTCGCTGGTGGCCGCCGCGCCCGCGTACCCCGAGGACCAACCCCCGCCGACCGACCACATCGAGACCGATCGGCAGTCGCGGCCAGTGGCCAGCGGTGTCACCCTTGACTCCTTCGACCGGTGGAGTGGTGACGGTTGGCTGCGCGCGGACGCGCTGACCGTGGACCTGTCCAGCGGTGCCCGCCTCGAATACCTGTCACCGCCGACGATCTCCGACACCGCGCCGATCAGCGAACAGGTCGCCGCCGAGTCCGAGGCGGTCGCCGCCGTCAACGGGGACTTCTTCGACATCAATGACACCGGCGCGCCCGTTGGAGCCGCCCTGTCCGACGGCGAACTCGTCAAGAGCGGCAACACCGGCCGCACCAACGTCGTCGGCTTCACCGCGGAGGGGCTGGGGGAGATCCTTCAACTGGACTTCGACGGCACCGCGACCCTGCCGAGCGGCGACGTCGACCTCGCGGCCCTGAACGCCACCGATCTCGAGACCGGTGCCATCGGCGAGTACACTCCACTGTGGGGGGAGGCCAGTAGGTCCAGAGTGGTCGACGGCGCGACCGTGACGTGCGAGGTCGTCGTCGCCGACGGCACCGTCGTCTCGGTCTCCGCGACACCCGGAGCGGGCGCGATCCCCGAGGGCTCGTACACCCTCGTCGGCCGCGAGGCAGGTGCCGAGACGCTGTGCGCGCTCGCCGAGGGCGACCCGGTGAGCGTCGAGTACTCACCGGTCACGTCCACGGGGTCTACTTTGCACACGGCGGTCGGCGGCGCGCAGCTGCTCATCGTCGACGGCGAGATCCAGTCGCACGGCGACGACGGCCTGGCCGCGCGTTCCGCCGTCGGCTTCTCGGCGGACGGCGCGACCGTCTACCTGTTGACGGTCGACGGCAAGCAGACCCACTCGACCGGGATCACCGTCAACCAGATGGCGAGGATGATGGCCGAACTCGGCGCGCACAACGCCATCAACATCGACGGCGGCGGGTCATCCACAATGCTCGCGCGGGAGCCGGGATCGACGGAGCTGAGCATGGTCAACAGCCCCTCCGACGGCACCGAGCGGCCCGTCGCCAACGGCCTGGCCGTGACCGTTCCGCCGGGCTCCGGCGACCTCGACGGCTACCGCGTCGCCCCGGCGATGGACCCGGCCGACGCTCCCGGCGACGCCCCGCTGTCCGGAGGCGACCCCGACCGGGTGTTCCCGGGTTTGAGTCGGCAACTGTCGGCCGTCGGCTTCGACGAGACGTACGGTCCGGCCAGTGGCGACCCCCGCTGGAAGGCCCTCCCGCACCGCGTCGGCGAGGTCGACCGGGACGGTCTGTTCACGGCCAAACAGCCCGGCACGGTGACCGTCACCGCGTCGAAGGGGAAGGCCACCGGCACCGAGCGGCTGACGGTGCTCGGCGAATTGTCCCGAGTGGACTCGGATGAGACGCGCGTCGGTCTCGCCTCAATGGACGACACCGCCACCTTCGGCGTGGTCGGCTACGACGAGGCCGGGTTCAGCGCCCCGATCGAGCCGGGCGACGTCACGCTCGAGTACGACCGGGATCTCCTGTCGATCACGCCGACCGTGACCGGGTTCGCCGTCGCGGCCCGCACCGAGTCGAGCGCGTCGCTCGTCACCGTGAACGTCGACGGGCGATCCACGATCGTTCCCGTCACCGTCGGCCTCGACGAGACCCCGGTCGCGAACTTCGACGACGCCGCCGACTGGAAGTTCACGACCGCCCGCGCGACCGGCGATTCGTCCCCGATCGAAGGCCAAGACGGGACGGGCCTGCGCCTCGACTACGACTTCTCGCAGAGCACCGCGACCCGCGCCGCGTACGTCGCGCCGCCTCAGCCGATCCGCGTCGAGGGACAACCGCAGTCTTTCGGGCTGTGGATCGACGGCGAGGGCAACGGCGAATGGCCGTCCCTCCAGTTCACGGACGGCACCGGGGCGTCGCTCGTCCTGCGCGGCGACTACGTGACCTGGGAGGGCTGGCAGTACGTCGAACTGCCGGTCCCACCGGGAACCGTGTACCCGCTGACATTGACGCGCTTCTACGTCGCCGAGACCGATCCGACGGCGGCATACCAGGCCGGCATCAGCATCGATTCGCTTGTGGCGCAGACACCTCCCGACATGGACGTCCCGGCCGAACCCGCCATCCACGATCCACTGTTCACAACGGATGTCTCGGACGCGGGGTGGCGCTTCGCCGTCATGTCGGACGCGCAGTTCGTCGCCCGCGACCCCGACAGCGACATCGTGGCCTCCGCGCGCCGCACCCTCGCGGAGATCAAGGCCAGTGACCCCGACTTCGTCATCATCAACGGCGACCTCGTGGACGAGGGGGCGCCCGCGGACCTCGCGTTCGCGCGCTCCGTCATCACCGAGGAGCTCGGCGACAGCTTGCCGTGGCACTACATCCCCGGCAATCACGAGGTCATGGGCGGCAACATCGACAACTTCGTCTCCGAGTTCGGCGACCCTTATAAGAGCTTCGACCACAAGGGAACACGGTTCATCACCCTCGACACGTCGAGCCTGAAACTGCACGACGGAGGCCTCGACCAGTTGCGGCTTCTCGAGGAACGACTCGCCGACGCGGCCGAAGACCCGTCGATCACCTCGGTCGTCGTGGTGGAGCACGTCCCGCCCCGTGACCCGATGCCCGCCGCCGCCAGCCAACTCACCGACCGCAAGGACGCCCAACTGCTGGAGAGCTGGCTCGCCGACTTCCGGGTCGACACCGGCAAGGGCGCGGCGTTCGTCGGCAGTCACGTCGGAGTGTTCCACGCGTCCCGCGTCGACGGGGTGCCGTACCTGATCAACGGCAACTCCGGGAAGTCCCCGGCGGGAGCGGCCGACGACGGCGGCTTCGTCGGCTGGAGCGAGATCGGCGTCGACCCGCTCGACCGCGACGACGTCGCCGTCCGCGCCCGCGAGCCGTACCGCGCCGTCGACGACTGGATCGCCGTCCAGACCCACGCGCAACTCGACACGTTGACCGTCACCGCTCCGGCGACGATCGCCGTCGGCGACACCGCGGAGGTGACCGCCGAACTCACCCAGCAGGACCGGGTGGTTCCCGTCGCCTACCCCGTGAGCGCCGACTGGACCGAGTCCGAAGGCGTCTACGTCGGAGACGCCAGGCCGTCCGGCAAGCGCCACCTCGCCTGGTTCGACCCCGACACGGGCGAGTTGACCGCCCTGCGGCGCGGCGACGTGACGCTGACCGTGATCGTCAACGGCGTGACGACCAGCACCCAGGTCCGTATCCGCTGACGGAACGCGGNGCGGGCGCCCCGGCGCCCGCNCCGCGCCCCGTCGGAATACCCGACCCCGCGTCGGCATTGTCGACCATCGGGTGCCACGAGTCGACCGTCCAGGATCGTCGTGAGGCCCGTCACCAGGAGGGCCGCGCGCGTGGCCACGTCAGCGATCCTCGCTCGGTGGGGGAATAGGGGCGCCCGCTAGTATGTTTCGTTGGCGACGAGAGGTGGTCCCGTCATCTCAGGACTACCTCCAGGCCATCGTCTCAAGCCTGCCGGCTTACTCACCTGCGCTATCCGGTTCCGGTTCACGCCGCTCGCGGCGACCCGGCGGCCGAAGAAAGAAGGAAGACATGAAGTCCGACATCCACCCGAACTACGCGGCGACCGAGGTCACCTGTTCCTGCGGCAACGTGTTCAACACGCGTAGCACCGTCGCCAGCGGCAAGATCCACGTCGAGACGTGCAGCGTCTGCCACCCGTTCTACACGGGCAAGCAGCGCATCCTCGACACCGGTGGACGTGTCGCGCGCTTCCAGCGCAAGTACGCCAAGGTGCAGGCCACCAAGAAGGACGACAAGTAGCGAGCTTTCGACGGCACTCGGCCCCCCGACTCGGGGGTGTCCGGGTGCCGTTTTGCCATTCCGAGGCCACGCCCGACTCGCACTTCTCGAAGAGAGCCCAACCATGAGCAAAGCCACCGACTCCAACCGGCTCGCCGTGCTACTCGCGGAACACTCCGAACTGGAAAAACAGCTGGCCGACCCGTCGATCCACGCCGACGCCGGCCTGGCGCGTCGTGTCGGACGGCGTTACGCCGAACTGTCACCGATCGCCGCCTGCAACGCCGAACTGACCACAGTCAAGGACGATCTCGTCGCCGCCGAGGAGTTCGCCGCCGACGACCCCGAATTCGCCGCCGAGGCGACCGCGCTGCGCGAACGCGTCCCCGAACTCGAGGAGAAGCTCGCCGAACTGCTGCTGCCTCGCGACCCGGACGACGCCCGCGACGTCATCGTCGAGATCAAGGCCGGTGAAGGCGGCGAGGAATCGGCGCTCTTCGCGTCCGACCTGCTGCGCATGTACCTGCGCTACGCCGAGAAGCACGGCTGGGCGGCAGAAGTCATCGACTCCCAGGAGTCCGATATGGGCGGTGTCAAGGACGTGTCGGTCGCCGTCAAGACGAAGGGCACGCCCGAGGGCGGCCACGGCGTGTGGTCCCGACTGAAGTTCGAGGGCGGCGTGCACCGCGTCCAACGCGTCCCCGCCACCGAGTCACAGGGCCGCATCCACACCTCGGCGGCCGGCGTGCTCGTCATGCCGGAGGCCGAGGAGGTCGACATCGACGTCAACCCCAACGATCTGCGCATCGACGTCTATCGCTCCTCCGGGCCGGGTGGCCAGTCCGTCAACACGACCGACTCCGCCGTCCGCATCACCCACGAACCGACCGGGATCGTCGTCTCCTGCCAGAACGAGAAGTCCCAGTTGCAGAACCGCGAACAGGCGATGCGCATCCTGCGCGCCCGTCTGCTCGCCGCCAAACAGCAGGAGGCCGCCGCCGCCGCAGGCGAGGCCCGACGCTCCCAGGTGCGCACAGTGGACCGATCGGAGCGGGTGCGGACGTACAACTACCCGCAGAACCGGCTCACCGACCACCGCATCGGCTACACCTCGCACAACCTCGACCAGGTCATGCAGGGCGACATCGACGGCGTGCTCGACGCCCTCGCCACCGCCGAACGCGCCGCCCGTCTCGCGGGCAGCGACGCGGGCCTGTCCCGATAACGCCGAGGTCGGCGGTACCGCGCCTTGATCGGGGTACCGCCGCTTCGTCCTGATCGCGATCAGGGCAGCGGGCGCTCGCGCTTGGCGCGGCGCATCGCCCGGTCGGCCGTGGCGTACGCGCCGGTCAATCCCGAGGTCGCGCCGGCGCCGAACTCCGCCCAGCCGATCGAGGCGGACAGCGGAACGCCGGGGATCAGCGAATCCCAGTCCTCCTCGGCCAGGGCGTCGCGGATTCGGCTCCCGATGTCGTCCGTTTCGGACAGTGGGGTGCCGGGCAGGACGAGCACGAACTCGTCTCCGCCGTACCGCGCGACGAAGTCCCCGCGCCGCATGACGCGCACCAACGCGCCGGCCGTTCGCTGGAGGACCGTGTCCCCGGACAGGTGCCCGTGGACGGCGTTGACCCGTTTGAACCCGTCGAGGTCCAGCACACCGAGCACACCGTGCTCGGATCGCGCCGTGAGCGCGTCGACGTACTCCTGAAGATGCCGCCGGTTCGGCAGGCCCGTCAACGGATCGGTCAGCGACCGGTCCGAGTACGTGTCGACGGCCCGGCGCAGGTCCTCGTGATCGACGCGCGCCGCCACCCCGTCGATGAACAGGCGACGCAGCCGGTCGTTGGCCCGCGCGTGAATCGCGAACGCCTCCCGGTCCGCCTGGTACGCGGACCGGTAGTCGTCCTCCGCGAGATAACTGAGCGCCTTCAGGCGGGACGCCTCGGCGCGGCCCAGGACGGCGGCGGTCGACGTCGCCTGCCGAAGTCGCTGCCGGGCGTGCTCGGCGTCGCCCGCCGCGATCGCCAGGCAGATCCGTCCGAAGTGGCGGATGTCGGCGGTCCAGGCGTCGTGGCTGCCGGTCGCGAGCAGCCGTCGTGAGTCGAATGTGGTTTGTTCGCCGAGCGCGTGCAGCCGCGCCACGGCGTAGCCGATCCACGGCAGGTCGGGGCCGTAGACGTCCGGCAGTCCGTCGGGACGCTTCTCGACGCGCTCGGCGCCGTTCAGCAAGGCGCGCAGGACCCGGATGCACCCGTCGGTGTCGCCGCGATGGTCGAGCGACAGCCCGTACCGCACCTGCACTTCCAAAGTGGGCAGATGGCCGGTCATGCCGATCGCGTGCCGGATCTCGCGGGCGCGCGCCGCCGCGGCCGCCGCGTGGTCGTGGAAGCCGATGTAGGAGTAGACGACGGCGAGGTTGTGCCAGGCTCGCGCGACCTCCGGGCTCGGCTCGGTCGCGTTGCTGAGCGCCCGGGCGCTGCGGACGAGATGACTGACGCAGCGCTCGATCGAGCCGTCGGCGTGCGCGGTGAACGCCGCGAGCGCGTGGAAACACCCGATCGCGACCGTGTCGCCGTACGCCCGAACCGCTCCGAAGGCACTGTCTACGGTGGACGCGTATTCGGAGGACCGTTCGAGATTGATGACGCCGGCCAGCCTCAGCAGCAGCGCCCACGCGCGCTCCGCCGGATCGGCGGGCGACGCGATGATCTCGTCGGCGGCGTTGATCGCCTTCGTCGTCTCACCGGCGTGGAGCAGCTCGCGCGCCCGTGCGAGTGAAGTGCTGATCTCGTCGTCGGGCACGCATTCACCTCACAGCTTCCGTCGCTCGATTCGCTGAGCGCCAGCGGTCGAATGGTTCGCCGCGGTCGTCGAGTCCGTCGTCCTCCGGTCGCGTTGACGCCGATTCCGTCGCGGCGGTGACGTCGCCGGGCGACAGGTCGGAACCGGCGCGGGCCCGGTGACGGTCTCTTATGTCACAGCATGCCTTACGCTGCCCGACAGCGACAAAGAGGTTCGCTGGTGTGTCGGGTGTCGGAGGGGCCGGAATGGGACGTGGATGGAGCGCGATCGTGGCGGCCGCGACGCGTCGTCTGGACGCCGCCGGGGTCGCCTCGCCCCGTGTGGATGCCGAGCTCTTGGCCGCGCATGTCGCGGGGGTGGAACGGGGACGGCTCATCGTCGCGGAGCCGCCGGGCCCGGAACAGATCGATGAATATGAGTCTGTGGTGGCTCGTCGGGAACGCCGGGAACCGTTGCAGCACATATTGGGTATCGTCGCCTTTCGGCGGGTAGAACTGGCCGTTGGTCCAGGGGTCTTCGTGCCACGACCGGAGACGGAGTTGGTCGTGGAAGCGCTGCTCGCGGCGGTCTCGGACGTTCCCGATCCCGTGATCGTCGACCTGTGCTCCGGCACCGGCGCGATCGCGTTGTCGATCGCGACGGAGCGTCCCGACGCGACCGTCTTCGCCGTCGAGCGCGACCCTGGAGCCTGGCACTGGATGACACGCAATCTGGCCGGTTCGTCGGTGCGCGCCGTCGACGCCGACGCCGTCGATCCCACTACTCTGTCCGAATGGGATGGACGTTGCGCGGCGGTCATCTCGAACCCGCCGTATGTACCGAGTTCCGTCGCCGTGTCCACTGAGGTCGAAATCGATCCCGCGATCGCCGTGTTCGGCGGTGATGACGGACTGTCGGTTATCCGACCCTTGGTGGACCGGATCTTCGCGCTACTCGCCCCCGGCGGCGTCACCGCGATCGAACACGACGACACCCACGAGGTCGTCGTACCGGATCTATTGCGCGCGAAGGGGTTCACTCAGGTGCGTCCGCATCGCGACCTCGCCGGGAAACCCCGCTTCACGATGGCCGTGAAACCGACCTGACCTGGGGCTCGGGGCGAAGCCATCGCTCCGAGGGCAGTCGATCGATGTTCGCCTGGAGTGGACGGACGTCCGGGGACGGCGTCCCGGCGTGGCCCGTTCGCGAGCGCACCCGAGTTCGGGGAACTCCGACGCGTCAGGGGATTTCCCGCCGACGGCGTGAGGTCGCCGTTCTCCGGTCTGCTACGGCACCCGTCGGTGTTCGGCCCGAACCCTTGCCGCCGAACGCATCCGCCGCACCAGTTCAATGACGGGCCCACTCCGCGAGAACCCGCGTGCCGACCGGTCCTCGCCGATCACCGGACCGAGAGCCCCGGTCGTCCGGAGCTCCGACCGCGATGCGGCCGTAGCCGAGTTGCCGGGTCGTCGGGCAGCATCTAACCTTGGTCGGCGTGAGACTCTACGACTGCCGGAAGGCCAGCGAACGGGATGCCGCGATCAGCGCGGCCGTGTCCGCCGTTCGCGCGGGTGACTTGGTGGTGCTGCCGACGGACACCGTCTACGGGCTCGGCGCCGACGCCTTCAAGTCCTGGTCCATCGAGGCGTTGCTGCGAACGAAGAATCGCGGGCGGGACATGGCGCCCCCGGTCCTGGTCGGTTCGCGAAAGGCTCTCGACGGCCTGACGATGTCGGTGCCGAACAACGTCAAGGATCTCGCCGCCGCGTTCTGGCCGGGACCGCTGACCATCGTCATGCACTACTCGCCGACCCTCCAGTGGGATCTCGGCGACACGGACGGCACCGTCGCGGTGCGGATGCCCTTGCATCCGGTCGCGCTCGAAGTCCTCACCGAGACCGGCCCGATGGCGGTGTCGTCGGCGAACAAGACCGGCGAGCCACCCGCCGCGACCGCCATGGAGGCGAAGCAGCAGCTCGGGTACTCGGTCAGCGTCTACCTCGAGGCCGGACCGTCGGCCGACACCGTTCCGTCAACCATTGTGGACTGCGCGTCGAGCACCGTGCGCGTGCTGCGGCAGGGCGCGCTGTCCCTGGACCGCATTCGCGAGGTCATCCCCGACGCGCTCGGGCCCGACGACGAGTGACCGACGACCGGACGCCCACGCCGCCGTTCACCGTCCTGCACGTGTGCGGCGGTAACACCTGCCGTTCCGCGATGGCGGAGCGCCTGTTCGCCGCCCGCGTCGACGCGCGGGGCGCCACCACGTCCGTCTACAGTCATTCGTGCGGGGTCGACCATCGCCAGGTCGGAAGCGCCATGAACCCGCCCGCGGCCGCCCAGGTCGCGGCCCGGGGCGGAGACTCGTTCGGGTTCCGCGCCCGGCACCTCGCCCGCGAGCACGTCGAGGCCTCCGACCTCATCCTCGCCGCCACCGGCGACCAGGTTGCCTACATCGTTGACGCCTACCCCGACGCGGCCGAGCGCACCTTCCAGTTGAACCACTTCGGACTGATCGCGGCGGCGATCGCGCCGGACGAACTCCCCACCGACGTGGCGGGGGAGCGACGGATCATGGCGCGCGGGATGGCGCTCGTCACCCTCGCCGACGGACGTCGCGCGGATCACGACGGTGTTGACGTCGCCGATCCCTGGGGCGCGGACGACGCGACCTTCGGCCGAATCGCGTCCTCAATAGACGAATCGCTCGGGATGGTCGTCGCTCGCCTGCTCGGCTGAGCGTGTCACGATGGGGCCATGACCCATTCCAAGCTGCGCCACATGCCGCCCGCGCTGTACGCGTGCGCCGCCGTCGCCGTTCCGCTGGCGATCGCCGGCGGCGTCTGGCGGGGGACGGCCGGGCTGCTCGGGGCGCTCGCCGGGGTCGCGTTGACCGCCACCGGTTTCGCCGCGTCCTGGTATTTCGTCGTATGGACAGAGCCACTCGGTCTCAGATTGGTGTTGCCCGCGGGATTGATGGGCCTCGTGGCGAAGATCATTCTGTTCGCCGGGGCGTTCCTGGCGGCCACTCGCGCCGAATGGAGCGGCATGATGCCGATGGCGGTGGGCTCAGTTGTGTCTATTGTGGCCGTTCTGGTGGCGCTCATGGTGTGGGCGTCGCGCGTCCGATTGCCTTATGTACAACCCGTCGACGACATACAGTGACCTCGGTCATGGTTGAGGTATTGTGGTCTCTCGGCGTGTCAGGGCCGAGTGGGAGGGTGCCCACCCGGCTGATAGTCTCTGCGCCAACATGACCAATGACCAGACACCGAAGCCCAGTGGAGCCTCTGGTGCCGATCAAGGGTGGGCAGTAATCAGCTATCTCCTCGCGGGAATGATCCTGTGGGGAGGCGCCGGATGGCTGCTCGACGAATGGCTGGGCATCCCTAAGCACCTTGGCACCTTCTTCGGGAGTGTCCTCGGCGCTGCCGCGGGGCTTTACTTGGTGGTCAAGAAATTTGGACAACCCGAAGACTCAAACAACAACCAAGGTGAAGGGCGAAAGCGGTGACTGAAGCTCCCGTGGTACTCGCGGAGGAAGGTGGGATCCACTTCCCCCCAGGTATCGAGAACTTCAACTATGGCGACTGGTTCTCTGCCGTGCCCGGCGGATGGTTCACCACCATCACCTTCGGCATCTTCCTCGCCGTCGGTATCCTGCTGTGCTTCTTCCTCATCACTTATCGTGATCCGAAAATCGTTCCCACCAAGGGACAGTGGCTTGCCGAATCCATTTACGGATTCGTGCGCGACGGCATTGCCAAGGACATCATCGGTCCCCAGGGCGTCAAATTCGCCCCGTACTTTACGGTGCTGTTCTGCTTCATCGCTTTGACGAACGTCATGGCGATCGTGCCCGGCATTCAGATCTCTCCCAACGCGCACATCGCATTCCCGCTCATTCTCGGTGTGCTGTCGTGGATCATCTATCTCGCCGTCGGTGTGAAGAAGCACGGCTTCTTCGGATACATCAAGGCCAGCTCGATTCCCTCGGGAACTCCGGGCTACATGTACCCGATCATCATTCCGATCGAGTTCCTGTCCAACCTGATCCTGCGCCCGATCACGCTGTCGGTCCGATTGTTCGCCAACATGTTCGCCGGTCACATGATCCTGCTGGTGTTCATTCTCGGTGGTTTCACGCTGTTCGAGGCCGGTGGCTGGTTCATGGCCGCGTCGCCCCTCGCGTTCATCATGGCGATCGTCATGACCTTCTTCGAATTCTTCATCCAGCTGCTTCAGGCGTACGTGTTCACGCTGCTGACGGCCGTCTACATTCAGACTTCGCTGGCTGACGAACACTAAGACTCTTGGTCCACTCGGGCCACGACAAGGGACAACCGTGCGCGTGACGGACACGCCACGCCTTCAATGAGGAGATAGAAACAACATGACTGGAAGCCTTAGCGTCATCGGCTTCGGCCTTTCCGCCATCGGTGGTGCCATCGGTGTGGGTCTGATCTTCGCGGCCTGGATTTCGGCCACGGCCCGTCAGCCCGAGTCGGCCGGCCTGACCCGTCCGATGATGTTCGTCGGTGCGGCCCTCGCCGAGGCGCTCGCGCTGTTCGGCCTGCTGCTCGCCTTCATCTTCTCCGGCTGATCGAAGGCTGTCGACCCCACACTCAGGGAGCATTCATGTATATGGCAGCAGCAGACGGCAGCGCGATCCTCTTCCCGATCTGGCAAGAGATTGTCGTCGGCGTGATCGCGTTCGCTCTACTGTGCTTCGTGCTGATGAAGTTCGTCTTCCCGAAGATGGAGGAGACCTACCGCAAGCGGGTCGACGCCATCGAAGGCGGCATCGAGCGCGCCAACAAGGCTCAAGAAGAAGCCAACCAACTGCTCGAGCAGTACCGCCGGCAGCTGGCCGAGGCCCGCACCGAGGCGTCGAGCATTCGTGACGAAGCTCGTGCCGACGCGGTCGCGGCCAAGGAGGAGATCCTTGCGGAGGCCCGCACCGAGTCCGAGCGCATCATCGCGGCCGGGCGCGACCAGTTGGCCGCGTCCCGGCAGCAGCTCCTCACCGAGCTTCGCTCCGACGTCGGCGAGCTCGCCGTCACTCTCGCCGGCCGCATCGTCGGCGAGTCGCTCGCCGACGAGGCTCGTCGCGCGGGCACCGTCGAGCGGTTCCTGTCCGAATTGGACCAGGACACGGCGGGGGCACGCTAATGTCGGCCGCTGCACGTGAAGCACTGGAGGGGGGCCGTCAGGCCCTCACCGGGTACGCCAAGCGGGTGAAGCCGGACACGCTGCGCAAGGTCGCCGACGAGATTCTCTCGGTGCGCGACCTCCTCGCGGCCGAGCCCCGTCTCCGTCGCGCGCTGACCGACCCGGGTCGTCCCGGCGACGACCGTGCCAACCTGGCCGAGCAGGTCCTGTCCGGCAAGGTGTCCTCGGGTGCCCTGAAGGTCATCGTCGCTCTCGTCAAGGGTCGCTGGTCGACCCCGGGTGAGCTGCGGACCGGTCTGGAGACCCTCGGCGTCGACGCCTTGCTGTCGGCCGGTGCCGCCGACGGCGTCCTCGGCGACGTCGAAGACGAACTGTTCCGTTTCGGTCAGGTCGTCTCGGGAGACTCCGAGCTCGCGGTCGCGCTGACGGACTCGACGGCCTCCGTCGAGTCCCGTGTGTCGCTGGTGCGGGCGCTGCTCGAGGGCAAGGCCACCTCGACGACGATCCGGCTCGTGGAGCTGGCGGTCGCCGGTTTCGGTGGCCGACGGTTCGACTCCGGTCTTCGTCGGTTGCTCGAGCTGTGCGCGGAGAAGCGCGAACAGCGCCTTGCTTACGTGACAGTGGCCACCCTGCTGTCGTCGGACCAGGAGTCGCGCTTGGCGGACAAGCTGAGCGAGATATACGGTCAGCCTGTGGCGGTCAAGTTGACCGTAGACCCGCAGGTCATCGGCGGCATTCGTGTCCAAATCGGACATGATCTGTATGACGGCACCGTTGCCCGGCGCCTCACCGAAGCCAAAAAGGCGCTGGCCGGCGGGCGTTAATCCGTCCGGTACAGCTATCACAAGAAACCGAGGGATAGAAAAAGATGGCAGAGCTGACCATCTCCTCCGACGAGATTCGCAGCGCGCTTGACGCCTACGTCTCGTCGTACCGGCCGGAAGTCTCCCGCGAGGAGATCGGTGTCGTCACCGTGGCCGGCGACGGGATCGCCATTGTCGAGGGCTTGCCGTCGACAATGGCCAACGAGATTTTGGAATTTGCCGACGGCACGCTGGGAATCGCCCAAAACCTTGACGTGCGCGACATCGGCGTCGTCATTCTGGGTAACTTCGCCGGTATCGAAGAGGGCCAGCAGGTCAAGCGGACCGGCCGAGTTCTGTCGGTCCCGGTCGGCGACGCCTTCCTGGGACGCGTCGTCGACGCCCTGGGCAACCCGATCGACGACCTCGGTGACATCGAGGCCGAGACGTCGCGCGAACTGGAACTCCAGGCGCCCAACGTCATGGCGCGTCAGAGCGTCTCCGAGCCGGTCGAGACCGGCATCAAGGCGATCGACGCGATGACCCCGATCGGCCGTGGCCAGCGTCAGCTGATCATCGGTGACCGCAAGACCGGCAAGACGCAGGTCGCGATCGACACGATCATCAACCAGAAGAAGAACTGGGAATCGGGCGACCCGAAGAAGCAGCTCCGCTGCATCTACGTCGCGGTCGGCCAGAAGGCCTCCACGATCGCCAGCGTCAAGGGCATGCTCGAAGCGCACGGCGCCATGGAGTACACGACCATCGTCGCGGCCCCCGCGTCCGACCCGGCCGGTCTGAAGTACCTCGCCCCCTACACCGGTTCGGCCATCGGCCAGCACTGGATGTACGGCGGCAAGCACGTCCTCATCATCTTCGACGACCTGTCGAAGCAGGCCGAGGCCTACCGCGCCGTTTCGCTGCTGCTCCGCCGTCCCCCGGGCCGCGAAGCCTTCCCCGGCGACGTCTTCTACTTGCACTCGCGTCTCCTCGAGCGTTGCGCGAAGCTGTCCGACGAGCTCGGCGGCGGCTCGATGACGGGTCTCCCGATCATCGAGACGAAGGCCGGCGACATCTCGCAGTTCATCCCGACCAACGTCATCTCCATCACGGACGGCCAGGTCTTCCTCGAGGAGAACCTGTTCAACTCGGGTGTCCGTCCCGCGATCAACGTCGGTACCTCCGTCTCCCGAGTCGGTGGCGCCGCGCAGGTCAAGGGTATGCGCAAGGTCTCCGGTAGCCTCCGTCTCGACCTGGCCCAGTACCGCGAGCTGGAAGCGTTCGCCGCGTTCGCGTCCGACTTGGACGCCGCGTCGAAGGCGCAGCTCGAGCGCGGTCTGCGCATGGTCGAGCTCCTCAAGCAGGGTGTGGCGCAGCCTTACCCCATGGAGGAGGAGATCATCTCCATCTGGGCCGGCACCAGCGGCAGCATCGACGACATCCCCGTCGGTGAGGTCCGTCGCTTCGAGAACGAGTTCCTCGGATACCTGCGGCACAACCAGAAGGACCTGCTCGCCACGATCGCCGACTCCGGCAAGCTCGAAGACGACGCCGTCGCCACGCTGAAGAGCGCGATCGAACGGTTCAAGGCGATGTTCCTCGCCAAGGAGGACACCGTCAACGTCAACGAGGCTCCGGCCGAGGCGCTGGAAGGCGACGTCGCGGTGGAGACCGTCCAGCGCGTCGTCACGAAGAAGGGCTGACCTATGGGTGCGCAGCTACGTGTGCTGCGGCGACGGATCAAGTCCACACAGTCCATCAAGAAGATCACCAAGGCGATGGAGCTGGTGGCCACCAGCCGCGTCGGTAAGGCACAGGGACGTGTGGCGGCCTCGCTGCCGTACGCCCAGGCGATCACGGGTGTGATGACGGCGTTGGCGTCCACCGCCAACATCAACCACCCGTTGTTGCAGGCCCGACCGGTCGTGCGTCGCTCGGGTGTCCTCGTGGTGACCAGTGACAAGGGCATGTGTGGCGGTTACAACGCCAACGTCCTGCGGACCGCCGAGCAGCTGATGGCGCGGCTCGTCGCGGAAGGCAAGACGCCGGTGCTGTACGTGACCGGCCGCAACGGCGCCGGGTACTACAAGTTCCGTAGCCGCCCGGTCTCCGCCGAATGGGGCGGGTTCTCCGACCAGCCCACCGTCGCCGACGCCGCCGAGGTCACGAAGACGCTGTTGAAGGCGTTCGTGCACGGTGCCGACGACGACGATTCGAGCGCGGGATCCGATGGCGTCTACGGAGTCGACGAGCTGCACATCGTGCACACCAAGTTCGTCTCGCTCTTGACCCAGACCCCGGAGGCGAAACAGCTCGCGCCACTGGAGATCGAAGAGGTCGCCGAAGGCCTGGTGCCGTCCTATGAGTACGAACCGGACCCGGACGCGTTGCTCGACGCGTTGCTGCCGAAGTACCTGACGACCCGGGTTTACGCCGCGCTCGTCGAGGCGTCCGCCGCTGAGTCGGCGGCGCGGAGGCGTGCGATGAAGAGCGCGACCGACAATGCGGAAGAAATGATCAAGACCCTGTCCCGCGAGCGCAACGCCGCGCGGCAGGCCGAGATCACTCAGGAGATCAGTGAGATCGTCGGCGGCGCCAGCGCGCTTGCCGCGGCGGGAAGTGAGTCATAAATGACCGCGGTAAGCACAGCAGCGGGACGCGTGGTCCGGGTCATCGGCCCGGTCGTCGACGTGGAGTTCCCGCGCAACGCGATGCCGGAGATCTACTACGCCCTCAAGGTGGACGTAGAGCTGTCGGAGGGCACGAAGACGCTGACGATGGAGGTCGCCCAGCACCTGGGTGACAACACCATCCGCGCGATCTGCATGCAGCCGACCGACGGTCTCGTCCGGGGTACTCCGGTGTCCGACACGGGTAAGCCGATCTCGGTTCCCGTCGGCGACGGCATCAAGGGGCACGTGTTCAACGCGCTCGGCGAGTGCCTGAACCTGGAGCCCGGCGAGGAGATCAACGCCGACGACTACTGGAGCATCCACCGTCAGCCCCCGCCGTTCGCGGCGTTGGAGCCGAAGACGGAGATGCTGGAGACCGGCATCAAGGTCCTCGACCTGCTGGCCCCCTACGTCAAGGGTGGAAAGATCGGTCTGTTCGGTGGTGCCGGTGTCGGCAAGACCGTTCTGATCCAGGAGATGATCATCCGTGTCGCCCAGAACTTCGGCGGTTCGTCGGTGTTCGCGGGCGTCGGTGAGCGGACCCGTGAGGGTAACGACCTCATCCACGAGATGACCGAGTCGGGCGTCATGGAGAAGACCGCCCTGGTCTTCGGCCAGATGGACGAGCCGCCGGGGACCCGTCTGCGGGTCGCCCTGTCCGCGCTGACGATGGCGGAGTACTTCCGCGACGTCAAGAACCAGGAGGTGCTGCTCTTCGTCGACAACATCTTCCGATTCACGCAGGCCGGTTCCGAGGTGTCGACGCTGCTCGGCCGTATGCCGTCGGCGGTGGGTTACCAGCCGACGCTGGCCGACGAGATGGGTCAGCTCCAGGAGCGGATCACGTCGCTGCGCGGTAAGGCGATCACCTCGATGCAGGCGATCTACGTCCCCGCCGACGACTACACCGACCCGGCGCCGCACACCGCGTTCACGCACTTGGACGCGACGACGAACCTCGAGCGGAAGGTGTCCGACAAGGGCATCTACCCGGCCGTGGACCCGCTGGCGTCCTCGTCGCGAATCCTCGAGCCCGAGGTCGTCGGTGACGAGCACTACCGGGTCGCCTCCGAGGTGAAGCGAATCCTCCAGAAGTACAACGAGCTTCAGGACATCATCGCGATCCTCGGTATGGACGAGCTGTCCGAAGAGGACAAGCTGATCGTCGGCCGTGCCCGTCGCATCGAGCGCTTCCTGTCGCAGAACACGTTCGCCGCCAAGCAGTTCACCGGCGTCGAGGGTTCGTTCGTGCCGGTCGCTGAGACCGTCGACGCGTTCAAGAAGATCGCCGAGGGCGAGTACGACCACTTCCCCGAGCAGGCGTTCTTCATGTGCGGTGGTCTGGAAGACCTGCACAAGAAGGAAGCCGAGCTGCGCGCGAGCGCGAAGTAGTTCGCCGCACCACTCGTGCCGGCCCCCGCCGATCCCGCAAGGGACCGGCGGGGGCCGTTCCATTTCCCCGCTTGGTTGGGCAAAAGTTCCGCTTGGTTGGGTAAAAGTTCCGCTTGGTTGGGCAAATTGCGAAATCACGCCTGTTTCCGACATTTGCCCAACCAAGCGGGGGATGGTGAGAATCGGATTGCGGTGGACCGGAGGGGCGCCGATAGACTGGGGGCAACAGCGTCGAACCGGCCATCACCGGTGAGCTTCCAGAAGAACGGGCGTCAGCCTCACTAGACCTGGACGGGTAGGCCCGTGACAGCCGCGCAATGAGTGGACGACCCTCAAGGCCGTCTCGTCACCCGACGGGACGAGCTCCCGGGTCGCCAAGCGGGGTGGTACCGCGGGCCGATTTCGGTCTCGTCCTCGCACCGGCATCGATAGACACCAGGCCAGTGCGAAGGAGTGATCATGGCCTACCCGAAAGACGACCCAGGGCGCGGAGTCCCCGCCAGCCCCGACCTACCCGCCGTCGAACGACGCGTGCTCGAATTCTGGGCCGCCGACGACACGTTCAACGCGTCCGTCGAGGCGCGCGACGCGGGCGCCGACGGAGGCAACGAGTTCGTCTTCTACGACGGACCGCCGTTCGCGAACGGCCTGCCCCACTACGGTCACCTGCTGACCGGCTACGTCAAGGACATCGTCCCCCGGTATCAGACGATGCGGGGCCACCGAGTCGAACGCCGTTTCGGTTGGGACTGCCATGGGCTGCCCGCCGAGGTCGAGGCCGAGAAACAACTCGGCATCACCACCAAGGACGAGGTCCTGGAGCTCGGCATCGACAAGTTCAACGCCGTCACCCGCGAATCCGTGCTGCGCTACACGAAGGAGTGGGAGCGCTATGTCGTCCGGCAGGCCCGGTGGGTCGACTTCGACAACGACTACAAAACGCTCGACCGGGACTACATGGAGAGCGTCATGTGGGCCTTCAAATCCTTGTACGACAAGGGTTTGATCTATCAGGGCCATCGTGTCCTGTGGTACTGCCCGCGCTGCGAGACGCCACTGTCCAATACCGAGACCAAGATGGACGACGTTTACCGGGATCGCAACGACCCGGCGGTGACCGTCTCGCTGCAGCTGAACGCCCCCGGCACGGATCTCGACGGTGTGCGGGCACTGGTGTGGACGACGACGCCGTGGACGCTGCCGAGCAACCTCGCCGCCGCCGTTCACCCCGAGGTCGACTACGTCGTCGTCGAGGGCGCGGACGGGCACCGGTATCTGCTGGCGGAGGCGCGCGTCGCCGCCTACGCGCGCGAACTGGGGGAGGAGCCGGAGGTCGTCGCGCGGTACCGGGGAGCCGAGCTCGTCGACACGTCCTATGCGCCGCCGTTCGAATTCTTCCTCGGACACCCCGGGGCGCATCGGATCCTGACGGCCGACTATGTCACGACGTCCGACGGCACGGGGATCGTCCACATCGCACCCGCGTTCGGTGAGGAGGACAAGGTCGTCACCGACGCCGCCGGGATCGAGCCGGTCGTCCCCGTCGACTCGGGCGGTCGCTTCACCGCCGAGGTCGGCCCGTACGCCGGGATGCTCGTCTTCGACGCGAACGCCCCGATCTCTCGCGACCTGCGCGCGTCGGGTCGGCTGCTGCGTCACGAGACCCACCTGCACTCCTACCCGCACTGCTGGCGTTGTGACAGTCCCCTGATGCAGCGCGCCGTGTCGAGCTGGTTCGTGGCCGTCACGCGGTTCCGCGATCGGATGGTGGAACTGAACCGGGACATCGACTGGACGCCCGGCCACATCAAGGACGGCCAGTTCGGCAAGTGGCTGGAGAACGCCCGGGACTGGTCGATCTCCCGGAGCCGGTTCTGGGGTTCGCCGATCCCCGTGTGGATGTCGGACGATCCGAATCACCCGCGCGTCGACGTCTACGGCTCACTCGCCGAGTTGGAGCGCGACTTCGGCGTCGCCCCAACGGATCTGCACCGGCCGGGCATCGACGAGCTGACCCGCCCGAACCCGGACGACCCGACGGGCCGCTCGACCATGCGTCGAGTTCCGGAGGTGCTCGACTGCTGGTTCGAGTCGGGGGCGATGCCGTTCGCGCAGGTGCACTACCCCTTCGAGAACGCCGACTGGTTCGAGCACCACTTCCCCGGGGACTTCATCGTCGAGTACACCGCGCAGACCCGCGGCTGGTTCTACACGATGCACGTCCTCGCGACGGCGCTGTTCGACCGTCCCGCGTTCAAGACGTGCGTGGTGCACGGGACGCTGCTTGGCAGCGACGGCTCGAAGATGTCGAAGAGCCGCCGCAACTACCCCGAGGTCTACGCGATGTTCGACCACTACGGGTCGGACGCGATGCGGTGGTTCCTCGTGTCCTCACCGGTGTTGCGCGGCGGTGACATGTCCGTGGTCGAGGACGGCATCCGGCAGACGGTCCGACAGATCGTATTGCCACTGTGGAATGTCTGGCACTTCTTCGCGCTGTACGCGAAGGCCGCCGGATACGAGGCGGACCCCGAGGCGGCCCGCGCCGGGGCCGTCGTCGGTGATCACGTCCTCGACCGGTACATCCTCGCCAAGACCTCCGTCCTCGTCGACGAGGTGCGCTCCGCGATGGACCGCTACGACCTCTCGTCGGCGTGCGTCTCCGTCCGGGCCTATGTGGATGTGCTGACGAACTGGTACGTCCGCCGTTCCCGCATGCGATTCTGGTCCGGCGAGCGCGCCGCTTTCGACACGCTCGCAACGGTTCTCAGGCTGCTGTGCGAGACGGCGGCGCCTCTGTTGCCATTGCTGACGGAGGACGTCTGGCGAGGTCTCACCGGCGGGCGCTCCGTGCACCTCGCGGACTTCCCCGACCCGGCCGTGGTTCCGGACGACGCCGAACTCGTCGCGTCGATGGACGCGGTGCGCGACGTCTGTTCCGCGGCTTTGTCGCTGCGGAAGGCGACGCGGCTGCGGGTTCGCCTGCCTCTGAACAGCGTCACGATCGCCGCCCCGAATGCGGATCGGCTCGCCCCGTTCGTCGAGCTGATCGCGGACGAGGTGAACGTCAAGCACGTCGAGTTCTCGACCGAAGTGGACCAGTACTGTGATCGGACGCTGAGTCTGGTGCCGCGCGTCCTCGGGCCGAGGCTCGGCTCCGAGGTGCAGCGGGTCATCAAGGCCTCGAAGAGTGGGGACTGGGCGCTCGGGCCGGACGGCGAGGTCGTCGTCGGAGGCGTTCGCCTGCAACAGGGCGAGTTCACCGTGAAGATGACGCCGCGCGCGGCAGACCGGACGGCGATGCTGCCCGGCCTGGAGGGCGTGGTCGTCCTCGACACGGAGGTGACGGCGTCGTTGGAGGCCGAGGGCGTCGCCCGTGACGTGGTACGCGTGATCCAGCAGGCCCGAAAGGACGCCGGGCTCGCGGTGACGGATCGGGTCGCGGTGGTCGTCTCCGCCACCGAGACCGTCCGGTCCGCCGTGACCGCCCACTCGGGCTTCGTCGCTCGCGAGACGCTCGCGGATGACATCGCCTTCGGGGCGGTCGGAGCCGACGCGACGACGGGTGACGCGGCGGGCGAGCCGGTGTCGGTGGACGTCCGCGTCCGCTAGGTCGACAGTGGTGGGTGGGCTCGTCCGTCCACTCACCACTCAATTCTGCGATTCCTATCGATATTTACCCGTACTTGTACACTCGGCTGACGCGGGATTACAACACGTCAGAGGGTGCGAAGGATGACGCAACACGGAATGCACGATCCCCATCAACAGCCGCACTGGGGCGCGGGGGCTCAGTCGAGCCAGCCGCAGTACACGGGTCAACCGCCGACGAGCCAGCCGCAGTACATGAGCCAGCCACCGCCGTGGCAGGGGCAGTCGGCGCCGGTGAGCGGACAGCCCGGCGGTTACCCCGTCACCGGTCCGCCGGTCAGTGGATACCCGGTCGGCGGCTACCCCACCGCCCCGCCGCCGCAACCGAGGCGCTCTCGGAAACTACTATGGACAATGATGACGGTCTGCGTCGCCCTGGCCGTGGTGTTCGCCGGGTCCGCGTACTACCTGTTCTTCTCGGGCGCGGAGCCCGAGGACGTCGTCACGGACTATGTGGAGTCGGTGCTCGCGGGTGATCTCGCGGGCGCCCGCGAGTTCGCGTGCGCGGACGCGACGGACGGGGTGCGCTTCAATATGCCGGCCGAAGGTATCGAGACGGTGCGGAGATGGTTCGACGACAAGGCGATGACCTGGTCGATTCGTGAATCGAGGACGTCTGGTTCGAAGTCGACGGTCATCGGCGACGTTCGGCTGATGCTGCCCCAGTACGACGGACCGGTCGACATGCGATGGGACTTCGGGTTGACCCGCGAGTCGGGCACCTGGATGCTCTGCACCATCGACATGATGAGCATTGTGGATGCGAATGTGGTTCGGCCGGAGACCTGTGTTCGTTTCGAGGGATTCGATCCCGTGCCGATCGAATGCTATGAATCGGACGCGCTCATGGTGACCTTGGAGGTGGCCAACCGGTCAGACTGTCCTGATTCGACGTCGGACTGGCTGGAATCGACCACGGGGCGGATCCTGTGCCTCGACGAGAGTCCACAGACGTAGGACGGGCTCAACGGGGGCTGTGGGGGTTCCTGACTCGGTGGCGGCGCGGCCCGATATTGCGGTCGCTCGACGGGAAACCGCCGGTCGGGGGCTTCACCAGGCGTCCCCTTGTCAGAGCCCATGTGGACCCTGTAAACGTCGCGGGACGCCTTCTTCGTCCGCCACTTGCCGCCGCGGCCGCGTCGCATGGCGCCGACGGCGAACAGTGTCGCGATGAACGCCGCGAAGCCGCCGAGCCCGATCCACAGGCCCATCGACGTCGCCCACGCCTCGTGTTCGAGCGAGGCGATGTACTCGGGTTGCATGGTCAGGCGGTCCATCGGCTGGAGTGCGGCCGGTTCGGCGTCCCCCCGCATGACCTCGGTGACGGCCATGACCGGGTCGACCATGCCGTGCCCGTAGATGGTCTTCGCCTGTGCCGTGTTCATGTTCGCGCCGACGGCGGACGCGGTCTTGAGGATCTGTTCGGTGACCTGCTCCTGCGTCCAGTCCGGGTGGTACGCGCGAACGAGCGCGGCGGTGCCCGAGACGAACGCGGTCGCTCCGGACGTCGCGCCGAAGCCTTTCTGGTAGTTGCCGTCGAACTGCGGAGCGACGTTGCGGGCACCGGGACCGACGATGTCGATCCAGTCGCCCTCCTGGGAATCGGGGAGGCGGATCAGGTTCTCGTCGACGGCGCCGACGCCGATGACGCCCTCGTACGCGGCGGGGTACGACGGGAGCAGGCGCTTCTTCTCGTCGGTGTTGTTGTTGCCGCCGGACGCGACGACGACGATGTCCTCGCTGATCGCGTAGGCGATCGCGCTCTTGAGCGACCCGTAGTCCTCCGAGTACTTCAGTGACAGGTTGATGACGTCGGCGCCGTTGTCGGCCGCCCAGCGGATCGCTTCCGCGACCTCGTTGGGGCTCACCGGCGGCGGTTCCTCGTCCTCACCCGGCACCTGATCCGCGCCGGGCATCTTGTTCGCCACCCGGACCGGGAGGATCGTCGCGTCGGGCGCGATGCCGGCGAACTCGGTGTCCTTGGTGGGTTTCCCGGCGATGATGCCCGCGACGGCGGTGCCGTGGCCGACGCAGTCGACGCGCGCGTCATCGGAGCCGCCGGTGTCCTCGACCTTGTCGATGTATGCCTTGCCGGGCTTCACCTGGTTCTCGCCGAACACCGGGTGGTCGGCTTGGACTCCAGAGTCGATGACGGCGACGGTGATGTCCTTGCCGGTTGTCATCGACCAGACCTTGTCGGCTTCGAGGACGCCCTGCGCCCACGGCAGCGTGTTGATCTGGGCGGCGGTCGCGGTGTCGGACGGCTTTTCGCAGTCGGCCGCGAGCGCCGGCACCGCGCCCAGAGCGGAGAGGAGTGTTCCCGCGAGGCCGGCGACGGCGACGGCCGCGAGTCGTTTGGTGCTACTTGCCCGCATCGGTCACTCCCAGGACGGTCGTGTTGGCTGCCGCGACCGCGTCGAACGCGGGACCCGGCGGGATGAGGGCCTCGAGTTCGGACGGGATCGTGACGGGCTTGGTCTCGTGGTATCCGACGGCCTGGATGCCGGGGACGCCGCCGACGGCCATCGTCATCTTGTCCTGCTCGCCACCGGTGGGGGAGGTGAACAGGAAAAGGCAACCCTCACTGGTGATGAGGCCCCGCGCGCCCGCGCCCTGCCCGGTCTGGACGAGCATCGCGCCGCCCGGCGGGATGACGATCCGGTCCGCGTAGGTGTTCTTGTCGTTCGACACCTGCTGGGTGGCGACGCCCTTGGTGCCCGGGTCGTCGGCGTTGATGACGATCTGGGTCGGGTCGGTCGCGCTGGTGTAGTTGACGCACACCGGGGCGGTCGGGTCCCAACTGGGGGCCAGTTGCGGGATCTGTTGCGGCAGAGCCTGAGCGAGTTGCTTCTTGTCGGAGCGGTCCGGCAGGAACGCGTTCTGGTTCGCGTCCGGGACTGCGCCGACCTCGCCGTCCAGGATTTCGGTGTCGTGGGTTCGGGTGATGAGCTCGGCCTGCACCTCGCTGATTCGAGCGGGGCCGTTATCGAGGATGACGTGGAACTGAGTGTTCGCTGGGTTCGTCGTCCGGTAGACGTCGCCGATCGTGGTGCCGGCTACGGCCGACGAAGTATCGCCGACCTTGGCGATGGCGGGGGCCGCGAAGTCGGCGCCCGACGGGATCGCCTTGAGGACGGCGGGTGCGACGTCCAACGGATCACCCGTGTTGAGGATGGCCAAACCCATGTCGGGGTCAACGAGTTTGTGCTTGTAGCCGTTCCAGACGAGGTAGATTGTGTCGTCGCCCGGATCGCTCAGCAGGAGCGCCTGTCCAGGTTGGGCCGGGTCCGTGACATTGGGGACGAGGTCGCCGCCGACGGTCACACCGACGTACAGGACGGAGGTCGCCCCCTCGTCCTCGGTCGGGTTCGAGCAGACCGCCCAGCCGGGTTTGAGGAGCTCCTCCGGGGTCGGCAACGAGTCCGGGAGACCCGGGATGCCGACCATCATGCCGCGTGACGGAACCTTGCTCTCCAGTCCCTCGCCGGCGAGCGATTCGCGGCTGACCTCGACGACCTCGGTCGTCCCCGCGAGCAGGGCCGCCGAGGCGAAGTTGGCCACCGGGTACAGGAGCTGTTCGTAGTGGTACCCCTGGTCCTGCAGCGCTTTCAGGTGATCGGTCGTGGGGAAGACGACGTACTGGGCGCCGGTCTCCTCTTCCATGATGATCCTTCCGCCGTCGTACCACTTGGTGTCCTTCCAAGCGCCCGTGAAGATCTGGATGACGGCGGTGACGGCCAGAGCGAGGATGCTGAGCATGACCCCGGCGAAGACCGCGCCTCCGGCTTTGCGGAAAGGCGAGTTGGCCGGGTCGGTCTTTCGATAGACGAGAGCGGAAACCACCCGTTGCAACAGGAACTGGTAGCTCTGCAGCTGATCTCGCCTCGTGGCCATGGGTTTCCTCCGAAGGGTGCTTTGCTTGCGGTAACACGATAACGGGTTTGCGCACCCCCGTCGCCGGTCGACTCGTCCTGCCATCGCATCGCGGGGGTGGAGTCGTTGCGGCACACACGAAACGGGTGCATCACGTCGAAACGTGATGCACCCGTCACCAAGATCTCGTCGCCTCGATGAGGCGCTGAGTTGGCTTAGCCGAAGTGACGGCTGGCCATCTGGTCGGTCAGTTCCATCTCTTCCTTCGAGCTGGCCAGGGCGCGGCCGACCTCGACGATGGCGTTGCGGATGCGGTCCGCGGCGTCGTTCCAGACCTTCTTCTTGTCGTCGTAGGCCTGACGCGCGACCTGGCTCTCCCAGGTCTCGACGATCGGGGCGGCCTTCTGCTCGAGCTCGTCCAGGCGAGTGTCGAGCTTGTTGACGAAGCTGTCGAGGGCGCCGAAACCGTCGTCGATTCCTGCGCCGTTATAACGAATCATGTCACCGGACATGGTGATTCTCCTTTATGAGTAAGGGAAGCTTGGGAGGACGGGATTTAGCGGCCGGCGGACAGCTGCGAGGCGGCCGAGCCACCGTCACCGAAGGCCTGGTTCAACGAGGAGTCGCTCTGCTCGTCAGAGGCGTCCATCTCGCGACCGGTGGTACGGATACCCACGGCGATGTCGTCCAGGGCGCGGTTGATCACGGTCAGGTTCTCCTGGACCGTGTTCTTGATGTTCGTGAAGGTGGTACCGGCCTTACCGACCAGGTCCTGCTCCATGGGGGCGAGCGAGTTCATGAGCGCCTGAGCGTCGCCGGCTAGTTCTTCCGCGAGTCCCTCAAAGTCGGCCGCAACCGACTCCATGTACTCCTTGTTAATTTGGTTGGCCGCCATTTGGTGGTCACCTCTTCCAATCGACGGGAACCGGCTCGCCGGTTCCCGTGGGGATGTGTCACAGGCGACGTTACCGTCACCTGTCCCAACAGGCTAGCGCACACTGTCAAGCCTTGCGTGCCAAGATTTCCCGTGAATTGTGGTCGTGACACAGAGTCGTCTTCGGGAAGGTTTCGCCGGTAGTCGTCGGCGCGCTTCGACATCGTCGCGGTGCGGGGTGCATGACAAGGGCGCCCACCGGCCGAGGCCGAGGGCGCCCTTGTGGACGGCTTGTGGGAACGGACTAGACCATTTCCCGGAACAACGTGAAGAGACCCATCGTCGTGCAGGCGACGGGGACGACGGCCACGATCAGCAGCACGTCGACCGCGTCCGCGATGCGTCCGATGTAGGGGGACGGGGTCTTCTTCGAGTAGATGAGGCCCGAGGCCGTGGCGAGGGCGACGATCGGCAGGATCACCGCGGCGAGGCCGAGCAGTTCCAGCGTCGATCCGAACAGGCTGACCAGGTACAGCGCCGACAGGATCATGCCGAACGCGCCCGTCGTCATCAGCGGGACGCGCTGACGCACGGCGGGGAACAGTCGGGCGCGCAGCAGGTAGACGCCCGAGACGACACCGACGAGAATCGGCGCGGCGGCCGGAATGCCGTTGGTGTGAACGACGTACAGGCACAGTGCGGTGACAATGGACACTCCGAGGAGCAGGCCGGTCAACAGCTCGTCCGCGCGGAGCACCTTGCCGAAGATCTCTTCCTTCGGCGGGCTCGGCTTGTCCTTGACGAGGTCCTTCGCCGTCTGCGGCAACTCCGGCATCGGCAGTTTCGCGAACCGCATCGACAGCAGCGGAATCGACGGCAGCAGTGCCACCGTGATCGACACCGTGGCCGCCGCGATGGCGGCGGGCGACCAGCTCGTGAAGCTCAACAGCGCGGCGACCATGCCGAGCAGGCCGACGACGACCCCCGCCGTGAACACCCGCAGCGACTCACCGACGCCGTAGAAGCCGAGGATCGCGAGGACGACGAGCAGCGCGCTTCCCACCAGGAGGTGCGGCGCCCCGAAATCGCTCAGTTCGGCGCGGCCACCGAGGATCGTGTACCCGCCGAGCGCCGCGAACGGCAGTGCCAGACCCCCGACCGTCGCGCCGGCGACCGAGTCGCCCACGGTGCGGGACACGGCGATGCCGATGACCATCAACAAAGTGGCGATGACGAGCGAGATGATCCCGACGCCGAGCCACGACGGCCCGGCCATGAGCAGGCCCCCGAAGAGCATCGCGGCGGTCGCGGCCGCGATGGACAGGCCCGCGATACGCGTGTGGTTGCCGTCCCACGGCTTGCCGAGCACCTTCGCGCCGGCGGCGATCGCCTCGACCACGTCGTCGTACTCGCCCTCTGGCCAGTCGGCGTGGCGTGGCGCCAGGTGCAGGACCTCGCCGTCGCGGATCTGCTGCATCGCCATCGACTGCGAGGGATTGATCGTCTTACCGTCGGCTCGGCGCAGATCGAAGCCACCGTGCTTCTCCGCCTCGTCGGCGGCGCCTTCACCCGCGTAGTCGAGGACCGTCGGCAACAACTCGCTGACGGGGACATGGTCGGGAAGTACGAGGTCGATACGCCGCCGTGGCGCGGATACCGTGATCCGCGTCAGGCCGGTACGAATAGCCGTGGTCACCGTCGGCCGTCCTTTTCTTCGGTGTCATCACAAGGGGGTTGTGCGAGCGGCGGTCAAGGTCATCCGGGACGCCTCGGCTCGGGTGAGGCGAGCTACCGGGTAACCGGACGCCCCATAGCCTATCGGCTTTGGCAAGCGGCACGATCGGGCTGGAGGCCGTCCCGTCGAGGAGGCGTGCGCCAGGGCGTCGCTCGGTCCGCCGGGGGAGCCTCACCCGCCCGGTGTCCCCGCGTCCCTGGCGTGTTGGGCACGGTACCAGGATCGGCGACGCGGCCCGTGACCGCCGAACCGCCCGGCCGTCTCGCCGCAGACCGTGACGCGACGACCGTCGACCCGCCGACGCCGAGGGGACCCGCTCGCCCGCGCCCGGCACGTCGTTCGTCCACGCCTGGCCGCGCTCGGCGCCGTCGGCGCGCGAACCGAGGTGCTGGGCGGCCTCTGGTTGAATGTGCGAGACCACCGTATGGTGTGAGTGCACCCCAAGGCATCGGCGACCCAGGCGGTTGTTCCGTTATCTGAAGGTTGTGCGAGGCGCGTGTCAGAGCGTCATTCGGCAAGACGGAGGGTTACCGCGTACCGGTGTCGTACGCGGCGGATCCGACGGCGGCCGACGACGTCGTGACTCCGCGGTAGCCGATCTCCCGGGCAACGAGACAGCCGTTCACGCGGTGACGCTGAGCGAAAACCCAAGCCACAGAGAGGCCACCTGCTCATGGGTCTTGTCATGGTGAAACGGCGGCAACGTCGGCCCGCACCAGAACTACCCGACGGCGACCTTCAGGTAGAGGCGCCGCCGGAGCTACCGCAACCGGGTGGCAAGAACTGGCAGCAGCTGATGATGGTGCTGCCCATGGTCGCCGGATCGGGCGCCATGATGCTCATGATGGCGAGCTCCGGCAGCGGCGGTCCGGGCGGCGTCCCGCTCCGCGCCGTCACCGGTGGCCTGTTCGCCGTGTCGATGCTCGGCATGGTCTTCATGAACATGATGAACAGCTCGAAGGGCCCGAGCAAGCAGGAGATGCTGCAGATCCGGCGCGACTACCTGCGCCGCCTCTCGCAGCTGCGCCGCCAGGTCCACAAGACGCGTCGCGAACAGCGTCGCGGCCTCTTCTACCGCCACCCCGACCCGGACACCCTGTGGTCGACGGCGGCGAGCAGCCGATTGTGGGAACGCCGATCAGGCGACGGAGACTTCGCGGTCATCCGCATGGGCCTCGGCCCACAGCAACTGGCGACACCGATCCGAGTACCACCGTCGAAACCGGTGGAAGACCTCGAACCGCTGTGCACGGCGGCGCTGCGCCGCTTCCTCAACGTCAACGCGGTCGTCAACGACCTCCCCGTCGCGATGGACCTGCGCGGCTTCTCCCGGCTCTATTACCGGGGCGACAGCGAGAAGAGCCGCGCGCTGCTGCGCGCCATGATCGCTCAGATCGCGACCTGGCACAGCCCCGACGAACTCGTCCTCGCCGTCTGCGCGTCCCCCACCAACATGCAGCACTGGGACTGGATGAAGTGGCTCCCCCACGCGCTGCACCCCGAGAAGACCGACGCGCTCGGCCAGGTCCGACTCATGGGCAACTCGCTGCGCGAGATCGAGGAACGCTTCGGCGACCTCCTCGTCGGCCGCCCCCGCTTCAACCCGGCCTCGCCGCCGTGGGACGGACACCACGTCATCGTCATCCTCGACGGCGGCAACACCGACGGCGCCGACCACCTCGCCACCGAAGGCGGTGTCGAAGGTGTGACCATCATGGACATGAGCACGCCGCCGCCGCGCCAGATGGAACCCGGCATGCTGCTCGTCCAGCACCGCGACGACCAGACCCTCCGCATGGGCACGGTCGACGCGATCGACGACATCCGCAGGCCGGACTCCCTCACGATCGAGGAAGCCGAATCCCTCGCGCGACGACTCACCCCGCTGCGCATGTCGATGGCGACGAGCTCCGGCGACGGCGACGATGACAACTTCGAGGGCAACCTCAGCTTCACCGACCTGCTCGACATCGGTGACCCGTACGACTACGACCCCGACCGCGCGTGGGCACCCCGCCCCAACCGCGACCGACTGCGCGTCCCCCTCGGCGTCGGCCCCGACGGTCTCCCCGTCGACCTCGACATCAAGGAATCCGCCCAGGACGGTATGGGTCCCCACGGTCTGATGATCGGTGCGACCGGTTCCGGTAAGTCCGAGGCGCTGCGAACACTCGTGCTCGCGCTCGCCGCCGTGCACTCGCCCGAAGTCCTCAACTTCGTGCTCGTCGACTTCAAGGGTGGCGCCACGTTCACCCGCCTCGACAAATTGCCGCACACCTCCGCCGTCATCACGAACCTGTCCGACGAGCTCGTGCTCGTCGACCGGATGAAGGACGCCATCGAGGGCGAGACGCTGCGCCGTCAGGAACTGCTGCGTTCCGCCGGCAAGTTCGCCTCCCTCCGCGAGTACGAGAAGGCCCGCGCCGCCGGCGCTCCCATCGCGCCCATGCCGAGCCTCCTCATCATCTGTGACGAGTTCTCAGAGCTCCTCGCCGCGAAACCCGACTTCATCGACATGTTCGTCCAGATCGGACGTGTCGGTCGATCGCTCGGCGTGCACCTTCTGCTGGCCTCCCAGCGTTTGGAGGAGGGCAAGCTCCGCGGTCTCGACACCCACCTGTCCTACCGCATCGGTCTGCGGACGTTCTCGGCGATCGAGTCCCGCACCGTCCTCGGTGTGTCGGACGCCTACGAACTGCCCCGCGCTCCCGGTCACGGTTATCTCCGGTTCGGTACCGAACCGCTGATCCGCTTCCGTGCGTCCTATGTGTCCGGCGTGTACCAGCGCAGCGCCGCCGAGAAGGCCATCGCCGAATCGGGCGGACCGCAGATCCGCGAGTTCACCGCGAGCTTCGTGGCCCCGCCGCCGAAGCCGAAGAAGGAGAAGAAGAAGGAAGAGGTCGCGGACGACGACGAGAAGGTCGGCGATTCCCTCATGGACATCTTGGTCTCCAAGATGGAGGGTAAGGGCATGCCCGCCCACAAGGTGTGGCTCGACCCCCTCGACGTCCCGCCGACGCTGGAGGAGTTCCTCCCGCTCGGCACGTCGCCCGAACGCGGCCTGGGCACGACCCGCGAAGACCAGCAGGGCACTCTCCGCGTCCCGATCGCGCTCGTCGACAAGCCGTTCGAGCAGCGGCGCGACGTCTACTGGCTGAACCTGGCCGCGGGTGCCGGTCACGTCGCCATCGCCGGTGGAACCCAGTCCGGCAAGTCGACGGCGCTGCGATCGCTGATCGCGTCGCTCGCCCTCACCCACACGCCGAAAGAGGTCCAGGTCTACTGCCTCGACTTCGGCGGCGGTGGTCTCGCCCTGATGCGCGACCTGCCGCACGTCGGCGGCGTCTACCAGCGACTCGACGCCGACGAGTGCCGCCGCACCGTCTCGGAGGTCTTCACGGTGATGGAGCAGCGCGAACAGCGGTTCGCGCGGCTCGGCGTCGACTCGATGCAGACCTACCGCAAGATGCGCGCCGACGGCCGCGTCACGGACGACCCGTTCGGCGACGTGTTCCTGTGCATCGACGGTTGGCAGACGGTCCGCGAGGACTTCGAGGCGCTCGAGGGCGTCATCACGCAGATCGCGCAGCGCGGTCTCGGGTACGGCGTCCACGTCGTCGCGACGACCGCGAAGTGGTCGACGTTCCGTCCCGCGATCCGCGACGTGTTCGGCAGCAAGATCGAGTTGAAGCTCGCCGACGCGTTCGACTCCTTCGTCGGCCGCAAGGTCGCCGAGCAGGTTCCCGCCAACCGTCCCGGTCGCGGTATGGACCCGGGCGGACTGCACATGTTGGCGGCGCTGCCGCGCATCGACGGCAACCCGGACGCCAACGACCTTCCCGGCGGCATCACCGACTTCGTGTCGAAGGTGAAGGACGCGTGGCGTGGCGCCCCGGCACCCGCCGTCCGGCTCCTCCCGGCGAAACTGCCGTACGAGAGCCTTCCGATCTCGACGTTCGAGCCGCAGGACAAGTGGAAGATCCCGGTCGGCATCGCGGAGAACAATCTCCAGCCGGTGTACCTGGACTTGGCCAACGACCCGCACTTCATCTTCGTGTCCGATGTGGAGACAGGAAAGAGCACCTTCCTCCGGCAGCTGCTCAAGACCATCACCACGCGCGCCACGTCGAAGGAGGCGCAGTTCGTGCTCTTCGACTACCGCCGCAGCCTCCTCGGCGCCGTCCCGCAGAACTACCTCGTCAAGCACTGTTCGACAGCCGAGCAGTCCGCCGAGATGGTTCAGGCGCTGTTGAGCGCCGGTAAGGGCCGTCGGGCACCCGACAACGTCACGCCGCAGCAGCTGCGCGACCGGTCGTGGTGGACGGGGCCGGAGATGTTCGCGGTCATCGACGACTACGACCTCGTCGCCACCGGCGGTTACCAGAGCCCGCTCATGCCGCTGCTGGAACTCATCCCGCAGGGCCGCGACATCGGTCTGCACGTCATCGTCACCCGCCGCGCCGGCGGTGCCGCCCGTGACCTGTTCGGACAGTTCCTCGGCCGCATGAAGGACCTCGCCACGCCGGGCTTCCAGGGCTCGGCGCCGAAGTCCGAGGGCAAGCTCATGAACGACATCAAGGCCTCGAAGATGCCGAACGGTCGTGGTTGGCTCGTCAACCGCCGTGACGGCGCCCGGATGGTCCAGATGGCGTACCTGCCGGAGGAGGAGCTGTGACGACCGAGCCCGGCAAGGCCGACGACGACTGGCACGTCGAGTTCGAGTTCGAGGACGGCCCGGAGCCGACCGGCACCGTGCTCCCGTCCCGGGTCCCCGAACCGGACGACGCCGTCATAGCCGAGGCCGAAGCGCGGTTCGATTCGCTGAGCCAGGCGCTGGATGATCAACTGTCGGCGATCGAGAAGCTCACCTCCGCGATGGATGTCTTGCAGACCAAGCATTCCAGCGAGGACGGCACGATCACGGTCACCGTCGACGCGAGCGGGCTGATGAAGGGCCTCGCGCTCACGGAGGAGGCGCTGGCGTCCGACCCGGGAGCCTTGGCGCACCAGATCGTCCTCACCTCGCGGTCCGCCGCCGCGGAGCACGCCGCGAAACTGGAGCGCACGAAGGAACTGATCGCTCAGTTCAGGCCGCCTCGGCGGTCGTGAAGCGCGACTGACGAGTGACGGCACGGACCGGCTTCGCGGCCGGTCCGTGCCGTCGTCCCGCACACGACCGCTCGCGGTCGACGACCCCGCCCGACGCTCAACGAGAAGGTGTGACCTCATGTCGGAGAACCAAGCGGCCAGCGACCAGATCGACGAGATGGACCGCCGGATGCGGCACCAGGCCGAGCAGGCACAACGACTTCAGGAGGCGGTCTCCCGGATCGAGGCCAAGGCGGCCAACGCTTCCGGCACGATCAAGGTTCGCGTCGACGCGAGCGGGGCGCTGACCGGGCTTCGCCTGGAACCGGCCGCCTTGGAGGCGGGCCACGAGAAGCTCGCCGAGGAGATCCTCAAAGGCTGTCAGGCGGCCCGAACCATGCTCGCGGGCAAGGTCCACGCCGCCGCCGACGAGGTCCTCGGCGAGGGCAGCCAGACCGGTCAGGTCATCGCCAACACGTACGCGCAGCGCTTCGGCGCCCCGCTGAAGTCGAAAGAGGACTGAGGAAGGCGGGGTGGTGGTCCGTCCCGCCCGGTTCGTTCCCGGGGCGACTCCCGGACGTCCCGTCGCTCGCGACCGGGGAACAAGGCTCGCGCTTCGGTGAGACCCGCCGGTAGAATGGCCGACAAGCGTCGCGTCGTCGGTGTTCGCGGGTCGTGCGCGGATTCGTCGACCATCGTCGACGACGTCCCGGGTTTGGCGACTCGTGACGCCACCCCTGTCGGCGAGTCGCTCGCCGAACCGGCCCGTCCATCACTTCATTGCGAGGTCTCGATGTCCTTCTCCAGTGCCCCCGACAACAGTGACTTCGGCCCAGGTGTGCGCGGCGGCTCCGAACGTCCGTTCTCCGTCGACGACGATGACGACGACTTCCTCGAGGAGGACGCGCTGTGGATGCCGTCGCAGCAGGCGCTCCCGCCCGTGATCGGCCGCTACGACAAGGACTCGGGCGAGCGCCTCATGCACTACAGTGATGACGTTATTCAGGGGCAGAAGAAAGACGACGACTTCGACTGGAACGACGGCGACGGAACATCGATCGACATTGGTTTCTAGTCGCCCATCGCCGACCTGAAGGTACCGACGCCGCCGTACGCATTGGTTGCCCGCCATGGCATTTCTTTCATCCACTGTAGGCTCTTAACGCGTTTTTAACAGCGCGGGCGAACCATTTCACGCGATTGCCGACCCACCTCGTCGACGCCGACACGGCGAACGACGGCCACGGGTCGGCATTTTTGCTGCTCAGATGGCCTTTTCTCGCGATTCGTCGACCCCTTCGCCGGCCGTGTCGACGCCGCGGGCGGCGGTAGCGTCACCGAATCAGGCAGTCGATATGGCGATTTCATAGCGTCATCAGGCACCATTTCCTAACAACACCGTGATCCGTCACACCCCCGAAAACGGATCCGGTTTCACCATTGGAGAAAGGTGCCCGTCGCCGTGGTGAGTTTCGCACAATTGAAAGCCTGTGACCCGGAGTCGTTTCGCACGTCCGCGAAGGCGTATCGCGATTTGGCGGACGCATTGGACGAACGCGCCGACGAAATCGCGCCGCAATTGACCGACTTCGACGACGCGTGGGACGGGCAGGGCTCTCCCGCCGCGGACAAGGCGATCCGCGACCAGGCCGTCGTCATCACCGACACGGTGCTCATGCTCCAGCGCGCCGATCAGATCCTCTCCGACTTCGCGGGCGAACTCGACAAGGCGAAGGCGATGCTGACCGACGCGATGGAGGCCGCCACCCGGATCTCCGCCACCGTCGCCGAGAACGGCTCCGTCACACCGAAGTCGGCGAAGGATCAGACCGCCGCCGAGGAGATCGTCGAGCAGTTCCGCGCCGCCATCCAGTACGCGGACACCGCCGACACCACCGCCTCCACCGACCTGGCGGCGCTCACACCGCCAGTGCCCGGCCAGCAAGCCCCCGTGGACCTGTCGACCGTCCCCGCCATCGGCACGGACCCGGAGCGCGTCAAGGAATGGTGGAACTCGCTGACCCCGGAGGAACAGCAGTACCTCATCGCCCAACACCCGGACCGGATCGGTTGGCTCGACGGAGTCCCCGCGACCGCCCGGGACCAGGCGAACCGGCTCGTCCTCGACCGCGAACTCGACACCGTCAACGAACGCATGTCGACCCTGGAGGACCAGGGACAGACCGACACCGACGAATACCGCGAACTGCAAGGCAAGAAGCGCGGCCTCGAGGCCATCGAGGATCGCTTGGAGCTCAGCGGGGGTGACGGGCGGGACGAGGACGGCCTCCAGTCGAACGAACAGCGCGCGTACCTGCTCGGCGTCTCGACCGAGGGCGACGGCCAGGCGATCGTCGCGATCGGGAACCCCGACACCGCCGACAACATCGTCACGTTCGTACCCGGGACGTCGGCGGAGCTGGCGGGCGTCCGAGGCGACATCGGCCGAGTCGACCGCATGGTCTACGACGCGAACAACCTCGACCCGACCCAGCGCACCGCCGGGATCATGTGGCTGGGGTACGACGCCCCCGACCAGATCCTCGAGTGGAACGGCATGGACGATCTCACGAACCTGGGCCGCTACGGCGACGCCAGCGACCCCGGCTACGCGCAGCGCGCGGGGACGGCGCTCGACCGGTTCAGCGACGGCCTGCGCGTCACCCACGAAGGCGAACGCTCGCACAACAGCATCGTCGGCCACTCCTACGGATCGACCGTCATCGGATACACCGCCAAGGACCACGGCCTCGACGTCGACGAGGCGATCTTCGTCGGATCACCGGGCGTCGGCACCGACACCGCCGCCGAGCTGGGTCTCAACCCCGAGAACGTGTACTCCTCGCACGCCAGCAACGACCCGATCCGCTACCTCACCGAGACCGAGGTCGCGTTCGGCAACAACCCGAGCGACGAGGACTTCGGCGGACGCCGCTTCGCCTCGGACCCGGGCACCCCGCTGTTCGAGACGCACACCGGGCAGAAGACCTACGATCCGATGGGTCCGTTCGGGCCGAGCATCACCCTGCCCACAATCGACTTCGAGTGGAAGGGCGGTGCGCACTCCGACTACTGGACCGACGACAACCAGTCCCGGGACAACATCGCCCGGATCGTCACCGGCACCGGAGGCGACATCACGGGTGACCACCCATGAGCCGACGCGACCACGCGACCGTGACGGAACTCGACGCTTACGCCGTCGCCGACGAGCTCGTGTCGGCAGCCGTCGGCGCGATCACGGCGAAGGGATTCCGAGTCAGGATCCAACCGGGCCTGCGTAACGCCATCCCGCTCGACGCGGGCGGCATCGGCGACGCCGAGAGCGTCAACGTCGAAGTGTCGTACCAACTCGAGTTTCGTGGCGGCGGAGACGGATTCGGGGACATGTTCGACCGAACCGAGCCCCTGTACGCGACCGTCGAGGCGTGGTGGCGGACGCGCGGCTACGCGGTCGTCCTGCGGCAACTCGAACCGCCGTTTCGCGCGCTGCGCGCTCGCGACCCCGCGAGCGGTTTCGCGGTCTCCCTCAAACAGGGGAGGATCGGCAACCTGTGGCTGACCGTCTCCTCTCCTCCCGCGCGGGCGACGCACACGAGACCGCCGCCGTCGACACTGCTGCCGTAACCCGTCTGCCCCGTTCGCGAACCCGCGCTCGCGCGGCGGGCCGGGCGGGCGCGCTCGGCGTCGGTGCGGAGTTGGGCTCGTCCTCCGTCCGTTCGGCCGTTCCGGGTGCCGGTGTCCGTGCCGAGGCCTCGTCGTGTTCGAGGCTTCGGCGCGCTCGCGCTCGTCCGTCGTCGGAGCACGACGGTCGGTTCGACGCTGCCCAATCCCGTTCCGCCCACGACGTCGCGCCGTGGACCGGCCCGCATCGACACCGATCGGGCTCGGCTCGTCGCGCGCGGGCCGCGCTTTGGTTGCGATTGACACTCGATTCCCTCGCCCGCGCTCCGACGGTCGGGCCGGAGACGGACCGTGATCATCACGTCCGATCGCGAACCCAAGATCGAATGTCGTTCGACGGAACGCATTGCTGGGCAAAAGATCCCGCCACTGACAATCCCTTGTGGTAGATCGTCGGGGCCTCCGGCCTCCTCCCCACGGTCGACGTTACCGGTCCGAGCTGAAGCCACGCTTAAACCGCCTGAACCCGCCTTCAGGTCCACGTCGCGATCCGTCCGGTAGTCGTGCGGGTGTGATCGTTGACGCCGAACGACGGCTTGGCCGCGCTCCGCGATCCCCGTTAGGGTCGATCGGGCGACGATGCCCGCCTCATCACACCTGGGAGTGAAGCCCGCTATGACCGTGCGATTCGACCGAACCCACACCGACGACCTGATGCGTTTCGTGTCGTCGTCGCCCACCCCGTACCACGCGGTCGCGGAAACCGCCGCGATGCTGTCGGCCGCGGGCTTCGTGGAGCTGTCCGAGACGGCGGAGTGGGACGACAACCCCGGCGGCAAGTACGTCATTCGGGCCGGGTCGATCGTCGCGTGGTTCGTTCCCGAGAACGTGGCCCCGCACACCGGTTTCCGTGTCTTCGGCTCGCACACCGACTCGCCGACCTTGAAGGTCAAGCCCCGCCCCGACGCCGGCGCCGCCGGTTGGCGACAGGTCGCGGTGGAGGTCTACGGCGGCATCCCCCGTGACACCTGGCTCGACCGCGACCTCGGTATCGCCGGGCGTCTCGTCACCCGCGACGGCGCGGCCCACCTCGTCAACATCGACCGTCCACTGTTGCGCATTCCCCGGGTCGCGATCCACCTCGACCGTGGCGTCAACGACGGCCAGGTCCTCGACCCGCAGAACCACCTCAAACCGGTGTGGGGTCTCGGCGACCCTGCCGACGGGGAACTGATCGCGTACCTCGCCGAGGAGGCCGGTCTCGCCGTCGCCGACGTCGTCGCGTGGGACCTCATGGTGCACGACGTCCAGCCGCCCGCATACCTCGGCAGAGACGGCGAACTGCTCACCTGCTCTCGCCTCGACAACCTCGTGAGCGTCCACGCCGGTGCGGCGGCGCTCATCGCCGCCTCCGAGAACCCCGGTTCGCACGTCCCGGTGCTCGTGGCGTTCGACCACGAGGAGTGCGGCAGCGAGTCGTACGCGGGAGCGGCGGGGCCGTTCCTCGACACCGTGCTGCGTCGCGTCGTCGCGGCCCGCGGTGCCGGAAGCGACCAGATCGCCCGGGCCTTCGCCGGCACGGCCGTCATGTCGAGCGACACCGGCCACTCCGTCCACCCGAACTACTCCGAGCGGCACGACCCCGATCACCACCCAATCGCCGGTGGCGGCCCGATCCTCAAGGTCAACGTCAACCAGCGGTACGCCACCGACGCCGCCGGTGCGGCCCTGTTCGTCGCCGCCTGCGACCGTGCGGGCGTCCCGTGGCAGCCGTTCACGAGCCGCAACTCCATGCCATGCGGGACGACGATCGGCCCCATCACGGCCGCGCAGCTCGGCGTGCTGACCGTCGACGTCGGCATCGCGATCCTGTCGATGCACTCCGTCCGCGAACTGTGCGCCGCCGACGACCCGTTCTACCTCGCCGCCGCCGCACACGCCTTCATGACGCCCTGACACCTCAAGACCGGCCCCGCCCCGATGCACGACGGGGGCGGGGCCGGTCCGTGTCCGACGCCCCGTGCGAGGATCACGGGATGGAACCGGTGCGGCGCCGGCAACTCGGCGACGCCACCGGGCGGAGGATGGTCCCGTTTGGAGTGATGTGATGGAATTCGTGCTCGTCGCGTTGGCGCTCGTCCTCGCGGCCGGGGTCGCCTTCGCCGTCGTCGTCTTCTCCACGGGGGACGACCCGGGCCTCGTACTCGTCACAGTGGACGGTCTTCCGGCGGATCTGCCGAGCGATCGGCCGCTCACCGAGGCCGACGTCGCCGTGACCCGTTTCGACACCGGCGCGCGCGGCTACCGCACCGGCCAGGTCGATGCCGCGATGACCCGCCTCGCGTACGACATCGGGTTCAAGGACGAGCTCGTGCGCGTTCTCGCCGCCGAGGTCGCCGCGCTTCGTGAGGGACGAACGTCCGACGCGGACGACCTGCGCGACAGCCGACGCAAAGCGCTCGGCGACAACGTCACCGACCCCGTAACGGATGAGCCTGGACACGTCGAGTCGGCTGACGACGAGCGCGACGCGTCGGCATGATGGGATATCGCCATGAACGAGGCTGACCCGAGACAGCGGTGGCTGGTGACCGTCTCACTCCCGATCGAGGCGAGCGATCGAGCCGACGCCGTCGCCCAGTTCTGGGAGTACGTGAACACGCTCGGCCCGACGGAGCTGCCCGCGTTCGTCGCGCCGTACGGCGACGAACTGTCGATGTTGGCGTTCGTCGCGGGTGCGGAGACGGACCTCGACCCCGAGGAAGACTAGGGGTCGCGCTGTTCTCGCGCTCCGCGCGAGGCCGGGCGTATACGGCTCGGTGAGGGGCCGGTGTTCGACGCCCGTCGGTGTGTTGAGGCACGGCGTGGAAGCATCGCCGTCGATGGAGCCCGGACGCCGTAGCGGTTGATCCGCCGGTGCGGGTCGACCTCAAGGGCCGTACCGGATCGGACGCGCCATGCCACCGGTCGACGCGATTCGCCGACGCTCGACCTCTCCGACCGTGCTCCCGGGCCCCAGGCGCGCCAGTGTGTCCTCACCGCTTCGCGGCTTCGAGTCCGCGCCATCCGGTGGCGCGGACTCGTGGACGGTCCTCGGCTGTCGGTCAGCGTCCGCCGAACTCGGGCTTGCGCTTGTTGACGAACGCGTCGACGGCGCCGGCGTGATCGACGGTGAAACCGCAATCGGACTGGGCGGCGGCCTCGTCGTCGAGCATCGTCGGGAAGTCACCGTCCAATCGCAACTGCCGCTTGATGCGTCCATAGGCGACCGTCGGGCCCTCGGCGAGCTGGGCGGCGAGGTCTCGCGCCCTCCGGTCTACCTGCTCGTCGGTCTCGACGAGCTCCGTCAACAGGCCGATCCGAGCCGCCTCCTCCGCGCCGACCTTCGTGTTCAGCAGCAGCATCTCCGTCGCCTTCGCGTGTCCGACGAGCCGCGGCAGGGTGTAACTGGCGCCCGTGTCGGCGGCGAGCCCGATGCCCGCGAACGCCATCGTGAAGCTCGTTCCCGGTCCGCCGACGCGGAAGTCGGCGAGGAACGCCAGCGACGCGCCCGCGCCCGCGGCGGCGCCTCGTACGGCGGCGACGACGGGCTTACCGAGTCCGAACAGGAGTCGCGCGATCGGGTTGTAGTGCTCCCGGACCGTCGCGAGTGGATCATCACCCTCAAGGTTGTGCACGTGTTCGCGCAGGTCCTGACCCACGCAGAACGCCCTCCCGCCGGCACCCGCCAGCAGTACGGCACGGCACGCCTCGTCGGAGTCGACCTCCGTCAACGCGGCCAGCAACGCCTCCTTCGCGGCGCGATCGAGAGCGTTGAACGCCTTCGGCCGGTTCAGCGTGATCGTCGTGACCGCGCCGTCGCGTTCCACCAACACCGCATCTGACATGTCAACCTCACCTCGACATCAAACATTCATGGACGAACCTGTCGGCGGCCGGACGCAGCCTGGCCGCGTGGGCGTCGAAAAACGCCGCCGCCGCGCTCCCCGCCCACGGCGTGGGCAGCAATCGTGACGGTAGTCCCGGATCGGAGAACAGGAACACCCGGAACGCGTGCACCAGCTGGAATCGTGCCGTGTAGGCGTCGCGATCGGGGGTGCCGCCGCCGATGAGCCCGACGACGGGCTCCAACTCCGCGACGAATTCGCGGTACCTGCGCGCCAGTTCCTCCAGGTCCCACGCCCGGGCGACGAGCGCCTTCGTGTTGCCGTGGTGCACGGTCGTGAACCGGTCGTACGCCACATCGGACTCGGCGAACACCGTCGGGAGCGCGGGGGTGCGCCATGGGGAGATCCACGTTCCGGGGGCGAGCGGTCCGTACCCGTGGAAGCGCAGCGCGTCGGCGAGTCGGCCGCGTTCCTGTCTGGACACCGGGGGAGCGAACATGACCATGTCGAGTTTGCCGTCCCAGTCGCGGCGGCTCGTCCGGTAGATGCGTGCGGCGGCCTCGTCGAGGCGTCGGGTCGCGCGCGGCGTCAGGGAGTAGCCCCGGTGCCCCCGAATGTGGCAGGCGGTCAGCCAGCCCTGTTTGACCATCCGAGAGATCGCGGTGCGGACGGCGGGCGCCTTGACCCCGAGCGGTTCGAGTAGGTCGACGAGCGCCGCGACGGGCGCGGCGCCGCCGCGGGCGCGTAGATGGTCGCCGTAGATGTCGAACAGCGCCGATCGCGCTTTCACGCGTGACCCGTTTCGCGGCTCGCCCGATTGTGTGCCGTGTCACGAGGGGTTGCGGGGCGGGTCGCGTGGGCGGGAGGCTCGTTGTCCGCGCCGCGTTCCGGAGGCCTCGGCGCGACGTCGATCGTCGCCGTTTCGGCGATTTCATAGACGCTCATCATTGGATCGATGGTGCGGTGTTTCGTTCGTACGGCAAGGAAACCGGGACGTACTGGCGAATGGAGACGCGCCGTGATTCCGATGTCGACCAACTCTTCGTCCTGACACAACGGGGCGGGCGCGATATGAGTGACATGCCGCGCGACTTGCTGTGATTGTGACACTGGGAGTGATAAATTTCCAGTCTGCGTCACAAACACTCCGGGCCGGTTTGGAATTCTCGGTGCTCATCGGGGAAGATTGCTGATCGAGAGTTTTGGTTGATCGCCAAAACAATCGCACTATGTCCCACCCAATACGCCGCGTCGAGCGGCACGAGTCGAGGGGAGTCACACATGGCGGCCATGAAGCCGCGGACGGGCGACGGTCCGCTGGAGGTCACCAAGGAGGGCCGCGGCATCGTCATGCGGGTTCCGCTTGAAGGTGGTGGCCGACTGGTGGTCGAGATGACCCCAGATGAGGCCGGAACGCTCGCCGACGAGCTGAACAAGCTCAACGGCTGAACCGTTCACGGTGCGACAACGCCGCGCGTTTTGCGGCGCTCGTGTTCCGGCACCTTGACGGTCGACTTTCTTTTCATCCAGCATCACATCCCTCTCGCGGCGGCACGCGGCGCCCGACGTCTCGTGGACACGACAGCGGCGCGTCCGCTCATCGGACAGCGCCGAAGCACCCGCGTACCGGTGGCACGGCGCCACCGGTCGGCCAGGACCGACCACGACCGTAGTGCCTGAACTTGAGCGTCCAGGCACTACGGCGGTGGGGGGTCGGGACGACTTCGACGACGACGGCACCCGACCGGGGCGTACGCCCATGGTGTGGGTGCCTTCGCCTGTTGCGGGTGCGAACGATGCGACGACAGGTAGCATCGATCAACGGTCGGCCGCGCGTCTCTGGGTTGCGGGCGCCGGGCATCATACGAATCGAAACCGTTGATCAGTGGGCTCGACACCGGTGGCCTTTTCGTGCCGTGGTGCGCACCCGTGACGACACGTCGACACGCTCGGCGGGGAGAGGACTCTCGCATGTCCGACGGCACTGCGCCACCCAGCGCGGGCACCGGCTCCGAGGCAAGTGGCGGGAACACCGGCCACCCCCAGCAATCCCCGTGGTGGGCGCGCGACGCCGCCACCGACCCGTGGCGGAACCCCTCGACACACGCGGTCGTGACACACACCCCCGAACCCACGTTCCCACCGACGGAGCCACCGATCCCCCCGGCACCGAAGGCCCCCGGGCTGACATTGGGGACGGTCATCACCGTGAGCGCGGTCGTCGCCGTCCTCGCGGGAATGCTCGGGGCGCTCCTCGGCGTCATCGCGACGAAACCGGGCCAGCAGACCACGGGCACCTTCAGTCCGAACGGATCCCCACCGCCGGGCAGTTACCAGGAGAAGATCGAGCAGATCCTCCCGAGCGTCGTCACGATCTGGGTGTCCTCGGGCGGCAGCGGCGGCAACGGTTCCGGGTTCGTGTACTCCCCGGAGGGTTACATCGTCACGAACCAGCACGTCGCGGGCCTCGCCGAGGAGGACAACGCGAGGATGGAAGTCCAGTTCAGCGACGGCCGGATCGTGCCGGCCGAACTCGTCGGCGAGGCGAAGTCGACCGACATCGCCGTCATCAAGGTCGACGGATCGGACCTGCCCGCGTTGAGCGTGGCCGACTCCAACGAGGTCATGGTGGGGGACAGGGTCATGGCCGTCGGCGCGCCGCTGGGCCTCTCCCACACCGTCACCGAGGGAATCGTGAGCGCGCTCGACCGTCCGGTCATCTCCGGTGACTCGGAGAAGGAGGCGACGGTGACGGCGGCGATCCAGACCGACGCGGCCATCAACCCCGGCAACTCCGGCGGCCCCCTGATCAACATGGACGGCAGCGTCATAGGCGTCAACACGTCGATCTACACCTTCGCGAACGAGGACGGCGAGGGCGGCAGCATCGGCCTCGGCTTCGCGATCCCGAGCAATCAGTTCAAACGGATCGTCGACGAGCTCATCGACACCGGAACGGCCACCAAGACCGTCCTCGGCGCGAAACTGAAGACGACGCCGAACGGCACACTCGGGGCGACCGTCGAATCCGTCGAACAGAACACGCCGGCCGCCGAGTCCGGTCTCGCCGGCGGCGACCGGATCGTCGCCTTCAACGGCCAGTACGTCACCGACGACGTTCACCTGCGCGCGTTGATCCTCAGGTCCTCGCCCGGCGAGTCCGTCACGTTGACCGTCGACCGCGGCGGCAGCGAACAGGACATCGACGTCACCCTCGCCGCGTCCCCCGATGAGTGACGCCGGGTCGACGGCGACGCCGGCACGGCTCACCTGGGCACGCGTCGGCGTCCCGCCGTTCGTCGGATCGACGCGTGTGTCGGTTGATGCGCGACGGTGGTTTCACGACCGGCGGTGGAGATCTGCTGGTCCGACGGTGGGTGACAAGGCAGGGCGGAGACGCGTAGGCTGGGCTCGCGTCGGGATCGGCACCGGCGATCTCGCCCGGCCAGCCCCCCGGCCGTCCCCCGATCCCCGCATCAACGCCCTCGTGACAGCAAGGAGCAGGTGATGTTCGAGAACCTCGGCGCCGCCGAGATCGTGGTGGTGCTTCTCATCGCCCTGTTCATCATCGGGCCCGAACGGCTGCCGAAGGTCCTCGCCGAAGTCGGCAAGGGCGTGCGCAAACTGCGCCGCATGGCGTCGAACGCGACCGCGGACATCAGCCGCGAGGTCGGCACCGACATCAACATCACCGACCTGCACCCGAAGACCTTCATTCGCAAGCACGTCCTGAGCGAAGAGGACGAGGCGGCGATCCGCAACCCGCTGAAGTCGGCGCTCGACGACTTGAAGAACTCGACGTCGGGCCTCCGCCAGGACCTCGACGAGACCGCCTCCTCCCTGTCGGACGCGGCGCGCCCCCACAACGGCTCGCCGGGCATCCCCGACCAGCCGAGCGGCGACGACTCCGACGCGGCCCCGGCCACGCCACGCCCCCGCTTCGACGCCGACGCGACCTGACGGACCCCACCCGAGCCGTCGTCCAGGCGCTCCTGGTGCTCCCCGGGCCGTCCTCCGATCACGTGCCGCCAAGCGGCGCATCCATCAGAAGACATAGTGGATGGAAGTCGCCCGGGCCGTTCACCGACTCGCCACCCGGCCGGATATCCGATCGAAATCTTGGCGAAAGAGCGCTACCGTTGCCGCCCCGAACCTCCTCGGCCGAGTCGGCATCTCGGTCGGTGCGGCGACGTTCGCCGTCACGGTGGAACCGAGCTGTTCCGGCCATTGCCAAGGCGGCGGACGGTCCGCCCACGCCCACGGTCATACCGTCATCGATGGTCAAGGTGCTCGTCCCATTCGACCAGGACATTCATGAACCAACTCGACCTTCTGGCCATCAGCGCCGGTGCCACCCGAACCGTCCGCCGACACCGCGACGCCGCGATTCCCTGGCGCCTCCCGATCGCGATCGCGGCTCACGGCGACCTGGATCGGGCGATCGTGACCGCCCAGCGCATTCCTCGACGGATCCCCTGGCAAAGGGCCCTGGCGGGGATCGCTCGCCGCGTTCCGCGAGACGATGTGGACACCATCGCCAGGATCATCGGAATTCTCATCTCCGGCAGCGGGGTCGGGCTCGCGGTTCCCATCCTTGCTCATGTCGCCGCCCTAGATCCGGAACGCGCGTTCACACTTGTCGCGGACTTTCCCTCACGCGCGCGCAAGAGCTGTATGCGGGTCATTGCCCCGGGCCTGACCGGCACCCCGATGCTCTTGGCGCGGGCGCTCGACACGATCACCGACCAGCGAACACTGGCGGGAACCCACCTCGACATCGCCCGCGCTCTCGGAGACGTTGACGCGGCGCGCGAACACTTCGACAAGGCTGTGGTCCTGTGCCGCGGCCTGACCTACGACGTACCCAAAGTCGAGTTGTACAGCCGAATCGCCGTCGAGACGGACGACCTCGTCCATGCTCGACGGTTGCTGTCCGAAGCGAGCGCGTTCCTTCCAATGTCCGGGTTCGACGCCGACCACGCGCGGAGCGCCTACGCCAAGGCCTGGGCCCGACACGACCTGGACACCGCGTTGTCGGCGGGGGACAATATCCGCGACCCGGAACTGCATGCGGCCGCGATCACCGACATCGCCGTGGAGATCGCGCCCAACCAGCCGGAACAGGCGGAACGTCTCGTCTTCGGCGACCACCACGGCCTGGACACACGATTCTGGAAGGTGTGGCCGGCCGTGCGAGTCGCCACCGCGATCACGGAACCCACGGCCGCGCGGAGAGTCCTCGCCACCGCGACACAGTTCGCGGCGCGTTTGCCAGATGATCGCATTCGCGCCGTCGCACTGACCGATATCGCTCGGGCGCTCGTTTCCACGGATGACGCAACCGCCGCGACCGTTCTCGACGCCGCCCTCGACGCCGCGAATCGGCTCACCCCTGAGACGGGTCGGGGCGAGCGGATCGGATCCATCGCCGAGGTCAAGGCGAGGTTGGAACCGGACCATGCGCTGCGGATCGTTGAAACGATCACCGAGGATGACCGCCGTGCGGCCGCCATCGCAGGGGTCGCCGTGACCATTGGAAAGACCGATCCTGCCCTCGCCGCGAGTGTTGCGACAACACCTGGACCGTTCGCCGCGACCGTCGCGGCCACCGTCAGCCTCTCGCTCGCAGGGACGGTTCCCGGGCTGGCGGCGACCCTCCTGTCGTTCGCCGAACGCGAGACGGCGAAACAGCTCGACGTCAGGAGCTACGTCGGTGATCTCACGGAGCTCGCGGCGGCGCTTCGAGAGAGCGATCCCCAACAGGCGCTTGCGTGTCGTCGACTCGTCGCGAGACTGTCGGTGCTTCCAGGTCTCGACGATGATGACCGGATCCACTGCGAAAGCGCGGACATCGTGTTGTCGGTCCTCTTCGGAGAGTCTCGGATCGACGCGGCCCTGCCACAACTGGCGTCACTATGCGACAGGGCGGGAACCGCGACTGGGTTGGTCCAACTCGTCGAGCGGCTGTCGCCGACGGGCGCTCCGATGGTCTTCGCGCTCCTAGACGTCGTGCTCGCCGCCCTTCACCATGACGACGACCCGGATGACCCGGCGCTACTCGACTATCTGCTGGAACCGTTGCTGATCACGATGACACCCCACGATCACGACCGTGCCGAGATGATTCGAGACATGATGGGGGACAGCGATTATGTGACACGGTCGGAGCAAGTTCGGCGTCTCATCGGCCGGGTGCGAGACGGCGATCGCCCCTCCGTCGTCATGTTGTACGACGAAGTCACCGCACTGCGCGCCACATGGGGATGGGAGTCGAGCGCGATGGTCGCGACCGCCATTGTGCTCACCGATGTCGACCCGGTTGGTGCCGTTCGACTTGTGGAGGCGTTTGCTGCCGACGAGAATCGCCCGAACGGGACCTTGGCCGTACTCGCTCGGCTTTCCGCGGAGGCGGGGAGCGGGTTCGCGGCAGCCATGCTCACAGGGATCGATGACGCCGTCGGGATCGCGCCCGCGCGTAACGAGTCCTTCGTGTTTCTAGCAGGACGGTCGGATGGCCCCTCGCTCCGATGAGGTCGCACTCGGGAATTCGCAAAAGCGTGCGCCGCAGGGTGTGTGGGGGCTTGGGATTGCGGGGGATCGCCTCGACGAACGGACCCGAGCAGATTCGGGTGATCACGCGCGGGTCCGGGAGCTCGTCCGGCAGGCCGAGACCGCTGATGACACTCGCCGGGCGCTCGCCGAAGCCGAGGCCATCGCCCGCGCGGCACTCGACGTCTTCGAATCCGTGCTCGAACCGAATTACGTCGGAGAGAAGCGTTTCCCGCTCGCGGATCTCGGCCTGAGTGAGACCATCGTGGACTGTCAAACCTAACGATTCGCCGCCGATCAATCCACTACGGTCGATCGGCGGCGAATGCGTCGAAAAAGGAGTCTCAGCCCCGCTTGGGGGCCAGGCCCAGGGACTTGCCCGCGAGGGAATCGCGGCGGACGGCCAGCCGGTCCGCGATAGCGGTGATCGCCCGCGCTGCCGGGGAGCTCGGGTCCTGGAGGACGAGCGGCACACCCGCGTCGCCCGCCTCGCGCAACGCCGGTTCGAGCGGAATCTGGCCGAGCAGCGGCACCGAGGCGCCCATCCGCGTCGACAGGGTCGCCGAGACCTGTTCCCCGCCACCGGAACCGAACACCTCGAGGCGCTCGCCGCCGGGCGTCTCCAGCCACGACATGTTCTCGACGACACCGAACAGCCGCTGGTGCGTCTGCATCGCGATCGACCCGGCCCGTTCGGCGACCTCGGCGGCGGCCTGCTGGGGGGTCGTCACGACGAGGAGTTCCGCCGTCGGCAGGAGCTGCGCGACCGAGATCGCGATGTCGCCGGTGCCGGGCGGCAGGTCGAGCAGGAGGACGTCGAGTTCGCCCCAGTACACGTCGGCGAGGAACTGTTGCAACGCCCGGTGCAGCATCGGGCCGCGCCAGACGACGGCGGCGTTGCCCTTGGTGAACATCCCGATGGAGATGACCTTCACGCCGTGCGACTGCGGGGGCATCATCATGTCCTCGACGGCGGTGGGTCGCGCGTCGCCGACACCGAGCATGCGCGGCACCGAGTGGCCGTAGATGTCGGCGTCGACGACACCGACCGACAGGCCCTTCGCGGCGAGCGCGGCGGCGAGGTTGACGGTCACGCTGGACTTGCCGACTCCGCCCTTGCCGGAGGCGATCGCGAACACTCGTGTCCGGGAGTCCGGGCGGCTGAAGGGGATCTCGACGTCGCCGCCGCCCGCGCCGCGCAGCTTCGACTGGAGTTCCTGGCGTTGCGCCTGAGACATGGTGCCGAAGTCGATCGACACGGATTCGATCCCGGCGACGGAGGTGACGGCGGCCGTGATGTCGTTGTTGAGTTTGTCCTTCAACGGGCATCCGGCGATCGTCAACAGGATGCGGACCGCGGCGTGGGTGCCGTCGACGAGAACCGAGTCGACCATCCCCAGTTCGGTGATGGGACGCCGGATCTCCGGGTCGTCGACGGTGCTCAACGCGGTGTGGATCGCCTGCTCGATCGTGGCTGCCGGGGCTGTAGACATGGGCCCCATCGTACGTCCCGCCCCGTCCGGGCTGCCGTGGGCGAGCGCCGTCGGCGGCGAAAAGTGGCGGTTGTCTCGCGGGGCCGACGCGGACGATCGGTGCGGCCCTTCCGATGTCGGTCGTGTGGGGCGTCGATCGCCGCTCCGGGTCGCGTGTGGCGTCCGCGAACGTGGCCGTTGACGTACTGACGCTGCGGCAGCCTGGGAACGCGACAGGTCCCGGAGCTGGGTACCTCTTGTCCTCGTCGAGCGACGTCGTTCCCTTGGGCCTTAAAGGACGTGGGACTCCGCGACAAGCTCCGTCGATCGTGGTCAAGGCACGATTCTCTTCGTTTGCAGGAAGGCGTCCCGCTCGTCGAACGCGGGCACCTCAGTACAGCATCTAGTGAATACATCCGTTGATGTATTGTCAGCCTCGTGGAGACCTTGACTCACGGACAGGTGCTGGCTCGCTTCGGCCACGCGCTGTCCGACCCGACCCGTTCGCGAATCCTGTTGACCCTGCGGGAAGCGCCGGGCTATCCGGCCGAGCTCGCCGAACTGTTGGGGGTGACGCGCCAGAGCCTGTCCAACCATCTGGCGTGTCTGCGCGGCTGCGGGCTGGTGGTCGCCGCACCGGAAGGCCGCCGTACCCGCTACGAACTGGCCGACGCCCGTCTGTCCCATGCCTTGGGCGACCTGCTCGGGGTGGTGCTGGCCGTCGACCCCGCCGCCTGCGCCGCCACCGATGAGAAGGGTTGCTGCTGATGACTTCTCCGCGACCCCTGACTCTCACCCCGATGGGGCCGTCGCCGGCGCGGCGGGCGAAGTTGACTCGGATCGTGCGGCTCCTGGTGGCCGCGACGATCACCTACAACGTCATCGAAGCGATCGTGGCGATCACCGCCGGGACCATCGCCTCGTCGACCGCGCTGATCGGGTTCGGCCTGGACTCGGTGGTGGAGGTCTCGTCCGCGGCGGCGGTGGCGTGGCAGTTCTCCGCCGCCGACCACGACACCCGTCAAGCCCGCGAGAAGGTCACGCTGCGGATCATCGCGGTCTCGTTCTTCGCTTTGGCCGCCTACGTGACGGTCGAATCGGCGCGCACCCTCATCGGCGGCCAGGAGGCCGACCACTCCAGCGTCGGCCTGATCCTGGCGGCGCTCTCGCTCGCGATCATGCCCGGCCTGTCCTATATGCAGCGTCGTGCGGGGCGCGAGCTCGGTTCCGCCTCGGCCGTCGCCGACTCCAAACAGACACTGTTGTGCACGTACCTGTCCGCGGTGTTGCTGGTGGGGCTCGCCGTCAACAGCCTGTTCGGATGGTGGTGGGCCGACCCGATCGCCGCCGTCGTCATCGCCGCCGTGGCGGTCAAGGAGGGCCGTGAGGCGTGGCGCGGCGACGCCTGCTGCGCGCCCACGGCCGCCCTGGCCCCACCGAACACCGGATCCACGAGCGAGGCCGACACCTGCGGCTGCGAACCCGGCTGTTCGTGCTGCGCCCCCGGAACGACGAGGGATACATCGTGATCGTCGAGCGCATGCCGCCTCGGGCCAAGACCGCGTTCCTCGCCGAACTCGCGAACGCCCGTACCGCCGAAACCTCGCAGCGGTTCTGGGCCGCGGACGAGCGGGCTCACATCTTGTCCCAGCCCTGGCCGTGGCCCAACACCTGGTCGCATGCCGCCATGTTGGCCCGGGCGTGGAGGGAAGGCGACCGTGTCGAGGCGGTCGGGCAGGTGATCCGGCTGCTCGTCGCCGGTCCCGGCTCCGCCCTTGGGAAGTACCCCGAAGGCAATACCGGCCGCGCGCGGATCGGCATCACGCGACGCATGCCCGTCCCGGCCGACCTCGCGGCCGTCCTGGCCGAAGATTGACGCCGCAACTCGTGAACGGCCCCGCTCTCCGCTTCCCGTATCGGGGGAGGTGAGAGCGGGGCCGTTTGGCGCCTGAGGCTTCCACACTGAGGCCGCGCGGTGGTGAACGCGCTGCCTCCGCGGGAGTGCCGGTAACGAGCGGGGTGCCCCTCATACCGTCCGATAGCAAGGCGGTGGGGCGGCTATTCGACGTCCTCGCCGGGGAGCTCGGGGCTCGCGGGCGGATCCGACGGGTCCGGGTCGGTCGTCGGTTCCGTCGTCGACGGAGACGGCTTCGGGCTCGTCGGCGTGGGCGACGTCGGTTCGGGAGTCGGGCTCTCGGTCGTCGACGGTTCGACGCTCGGCGTCTCGGACACCGGTGCGTCGGGCTGCTCGGCGTCACCGGGTTGGTCTTCGCGTTCGTTGGCCTGACCCGGGCTGTGCCAGTACGTCGCCGGCGGGTCGCCCGACATCAGGGCGAACGCCGTCAGCGCGCCGATGCTCAAGGCGAACACCGCGACGGTCGAGATCGCGAAACGCTTCCATGGGAACGGTTTCGCGGGCGCCGACGCGGACTCTTCGGTCGGCTTGTCGATGACGGTCGTCCGGTCGAGCGCCGTCGCGTCGGACGGGGAGTCCTTCCGCGTGGACGTCAGCGAGGGTGTGGCCGCGTCGTCGGTCGGGGTCGTCGGCGCCGGGTGCCGAAGCGGGACCGGCAGCTGTGGCACCTGTTGGACGACCGCCTTGATGTGCCTGCCGGTGCGTTTCATCGACCGCAGGTACAGCGCGGTCGCGAGCGACGAGACGACGCTGATGACGGCGACTCCGACGACGGTTCCCATCACGCCGAGCAGGTTCGCGACGACGGCGGCGGTCGTCGACGCGCTGGTGGCGGCGATGATCTGGATGACGCTGATCTTGTCGTCGTCCTTGTCGGGTTCGGGCGACGGGTCGACGGGAGTCACGGCGGGGACGGCCGCCTTCGCACGGTGAGTCGGCGCGGGGGTTTCGTCCGTTTCGTGCCGTTGTGTCGCGTCGTCGGGTTGGCGCGGCGTCGGCATGCGGCGGCCCCTCCCGATAACGATGACATCACGATCCAGCTCACAGAGGTTGTCTCGTTATCTCAGGTCGTGTGAGGCGGGTGGCAGAGCGTCACTCGGCGAGGCGGAGGAGTTCCTGCATACCGGTGTTGTATGGAGGAGCTTTCACAACACGGCCGATGGCGTTCTGGCGCCGCCGGAGCCGATCTGCTGGGTAACGAGACAGCCTCCAGGTTGCCCGTGTCCGAGTGGCTCCGCAACGGATTGTGCGGCGCTTCACCGAAAGTGCGGACGACCGGATGAGGCCGCCATCGGATCGACGTATGCCTATGCGGCATTGACCTCGACGAGGTCGAACTGCGGGGCCTGCGTCGTCGGGTCGACGTACAGGCTGTCCTCGACTATGCGATCCCGGTGCGCGAGATGGTAGACGCCCGTCGTCAGCGGCACGACCGGCATGTACGCGGCGAGTTTCTCCTCTGCGGCCGCGTACAGCGGCAACGCCTCCTCGACCGAGGCTTGTTGATTGCCGGCGGCGAGCGCCTGGTCGAACTGGTCGTTCTGGTAGCCGAACTGGTTGCCGGAGCCGTACAGCGGCCCGAGGAATCCGTCGGCGGTGCCGGTCTCGGGAATCCAGCTTCCGAGCCACGCTCCGCTGGCTTCGTCGTTCTCCACGGCTTCTCGCAGCGTGGCGTACGGGAGTGGCACCTGCTCGCAGTCGATGCCGAGCGTCGTGGTCACGGCTTCGCAGATCGCCGCCGCGAGACGAGGCGCCTCCTTGTCCTCGCCGGCGTACGCGAGCTCGAAGGTCTGGTCCTTCGGCCAATCGGACTGGTCGAACAGGGCGGACGCCTCATCGGGCGCGAACGCGCAGTCTTCGCAGGCGGAGTCGTCCGCGGAGCCCGGATATCCGGTGGCAGTGAATCCGTCGGCGGCGCGTCGATGGGTGTATCCGCTGTCGGCGAGGATGCCCTCGCGGTCGATCGCCAGTGACAGCGCGCGGCGGAACACGGCGTCGGCGTAGCCGTCGAGGTAGTGGGGGATGCCGATGAACCCGAACTCGCCGGTCGGGAAGGACGTCACGCCCTCGCCCGCGTTCTTCACCTGGTCGGCGCTGATCCGCGCGAGGTCTCCCGACCCGGCGAGGTAGTCCTGGCCCATCAGGTTCGTGTCGGTGTAGAACCGGAACTCGACGCTCGCGTAGGCGGGTTCGTCGCCGGGGTACTCGTCCCACCGTTCATAGCGGAGTGTCGTGGTGCCGGGGTCCCAGCCGCCCTTGACGACGAACGGCCCGGTGCCGATCGGCCGGGTCGCGCACGACTTCTGGGCGTTGACGCACTCGGGGGCGAGCGGCGCGAACGCCGGGTAGATCAGAGTGGCGGGGAACGACGCCCACGACCGGTCGAGCCGTACCGTGAACGTCGTGTCGTCCACGATCGACAGTCCGGACATGTCGTCGTCGTTCTCCTGCGCGTTGTCGTATCCCTCGATCCACCGGAACAGTGGCGCCGCGGGGAAGTCCATCGATCCGGCGGCGACGTAGTTCCAGGAGTCGACGACCGACTCCGCGGTCACCGGCTCACCATTGTGGAAAGTCCAGCCCTCGCGCAAGGTGATCGTCCATTCACGAGCGTCGTCGTCGCCGGTGATCGACTCCGCCAGCATGTTCGCGGGCAGGCCGGTGTTCGGGTCGGTCCGGGTCAACGTCGTGTACAGCGGTTGAACCGCCGTGTTGCCGATCTCGTCGACGCTGTCGCCTGGCAACAGGCCCGTCGGCGGGTAGCTGTTCACGGTGATCGCGGCGTTCGGGTCGGGAACGCCGCTGTTCCCGCTCTGATCGTCATCCGGACCGGAGTCCCCACCGGCGACGATGAACCAGACGACGAGCAGGACGGCCAGTACGCCCGCTCCGCCGCTGATCGCCCACGTCCGCCACCGTTTCGGCGGCGTCGCCGCCGTCGGCATTGGAAACGGCGCGTAGCCGATGCGCGGGTCGATCAACGGCTCGTCGTCCGGTGGGGGCGGCTGCGGTATCGATCCGGTGGTGTGGACGGAATGCGTCGGTATCGGTCCCGTGTGGTGTGTTGGAAGTGGTCCCGTGTGGTGGGACGGTGCGGGACCGGCCGGCATCGGTCCAGTGTGGTGGGTGGCCTGGGGGACCTGGTGTGGGACGGGCGGAGCATGTTGCGCCGGTATCGGTCCCGTGTGGTGCGTCGGCGGGGACTGCCCGGGGATGTGGATGGGCCGGTTGCGGCGCACGGGAACCGTCACGTCCGCCGGTACGGGCTGTTGCGGCAGCGGCCCCGTGTGGTGGGTCGCCGGTGGCGGCGGGATCGGTCCGGTGTGGTGCGTCGGTGCCGGAGGCTCGGGCGCGTACGGATCGACGCCCGGGGGGTGCCCCGGATGGGGGTCGGCCAGGTACGGATCGGGCCGATTGTGCGGGTTGTAATCGCCCGGTGACGACTGTGGGTATTCGTGATACGGGGGCTGTGTCATCAGTCGACTCCCAGGGTGTGCCGTTTCGCAGGAGTACTGTACCCGCGCCGCGCAGCCCCGGAATCGGCTGGACACGCAGGGTTCGATCGATTGCGCGTCAAGGGCTTGCCCGCGCGGGCGAGCGCCCGAACGGACGCTCGCCGGCAGCGCCCGAGCACCACCCCGGTAGGGGCTTGTGGAGCCCCGCGTGCCGACGACGCGTCCGCGTGCCGGACACACCGCACCGACCTCGGCGACGCCGCCTCAACCCAAAGCGCTGACGCCCCGCAGGTGAACCGCCGGGCAGGGCTCAGGAGTGCCGGTCCGCCGTCCGGCCGTCTCCGTGCTCGCCGATCCGGTTCAGCTCCGAGCGGATGAAGTCGCGCGTCGCGACGTCGCCCAACGCGATCCTCAACGCCGCGATCTCCCGCGCCAGATAGTCGGTGTCGGCCTTCGCGGCCTCCGAGCGCTGCCGGTCCGACTCGATCTGGACCCGGTCGCGCGCGTCCTGCCGATTCTGCGCCAACAGGATCAGCGGCGCCGCGTATGACGCCTGCGTGGAGAAGAACAGGTTCAACAGGATGAACGGGTACGGGTCCCAGCGCAAACCGAACAGACCCACCAGATTCAATGTCACCCACACGACGACGAACAGTGTCATGTAGACGAGGAACTGCGCCGTTCCCATGAACCTGGCGAAGCGCTCGGCGAACGCCCCGAAGGTCTCCGGCGTGATCGACGGCAGGGGAAGCCGCCGCGACCGCCGCGGCTCGTCGAGTCGTCTGCGCGGATCAGCCACGCTCGCGCTCCCTCCAGTCGGAGGGCAACAGGTGGTCCAGCACGTCGTCGACGGTGACCGCGCCGTACAACCGGTCATCCCGGACGACCGGCATCGCCACCAGGTCGTACGTGGCGAGCCGCCGCGTCAGGTCCAGCAGCGGGAGGTCCGGGTCGATCGGGTCGATGTCCGTCGTCACGCAGCTGGCCAACAGCATGCTCGGGGGCTCCCGCAGGAGCCGCTGGAAGTGCGCCATCCCGAGATAGCGGCCGGTCGGCGTGACCGTCGGCGGCCGACACACGAACACCTGCGCCGCGATCGTCGGCGGATGCTGCGGCTCCCGCAACAGCGCCAGGGCCTCCGCGATCGACGCGTCCGGCGGCAGGATCAGCGGCTCGCTCGTCATCATGCCGCCCGCGGTTCCCTTGCGGTAGTTCAGGAGCTGCCGGATCGGGTGAGCCTCGTCGGGCTCCATCAGACTCAACAGCTCGTACTTCTGGGTCGCGGGCATCGTGTTCAGCAGATCGGCGGCGTCGTCCGGGTCCATCTCGCCGATCACGTCACCCGCCCGACGCGGCCCCAGGGAGTTGACGATGTCCACCTGGTCGTGCTCCGGGAGCTCCTCCAACAGGTCGGCCAAGCGCTCGTCGTCGAGCGCCGCCGCGAGCTCCACCCGTCGCCGCATCGGCAGATCCTGCACCATGCTGGCGAGGTCCGCCGGGCGCAGCCCCTCCGTCGCCGACACCAGGTTCGCGGCGCCCTGGGTGTCCGCCGTCGCCGCCAACGCGTCGATGTCGGACCACGCGATCTGTCGCAACGGGCCGCGCCGCGTCAACCGGCCCCCTCGCGGACGCAACGCGACAGTGGACAGATGCCATTCGCCGGGGGCGGTCGGCTCCATCGCCACATCGGACACGAGCACCCGCTCGCCGCCGACCGTGACGGGCCGGTCGAGCAACTCCCCGAGGACGAGCGACTCACCGGGCCGAAGCGCGAACTTGCGCAGATTCAAGGTGCCCGTCGTGAGCACTATCGCGGCGGCGTCGATCGTCGACACTCGACCCATCGGCACGAAGATCCGGCGAAACGCCTGGATCTCGGCGACCAGGCCCAGGACCTTCGGCGGATCGCGGTCGAGCGACGCGCGCACCACCGCGTCCGACACGCGCCCGACCTGTTCGCCGTTCGGGTCGAAGATCGCGGTACCCGCCATCCGAGCGATGTAGACCCGTATCCCCGCCATGTGGACCAAGAGTAGTGAGAGGTCACGGCGGTAGAGGCGGTTCCGTTGTGAAGGCGCCCGGCACTTCGCGCCGCGCCGGCGCCACCGGACGCGGAGGACCACACGAACGAGTGAACGACTCCTTCTCGTCGAGCTCGGTCCGAGCCTCCGCACGAGGAACGCTCCACTTTCCCCATCGGTGTCGGAGTGGCATCGCAGCGCAACCGCCGACGACACGACGTAATCTGAGCGCGTGTTGGAATACGAGATCGTCGATGTGTTCACGGGCCGTGCCTACACCGGCAATCCCCTGGCGGTGGTGTTCGGGGCGGGAGAGCTCACGCCGTCCGGCATGCAGGCGATCGCCGCCGAGTTCAACCTGTCGGAGACGGCGTTCGTCGTCCCGACCACGAGCCCGGAGGCCGACTACCGCGTCCGGATATTCACCCCGAAGGCGGAACTGCCGTACGCGGGCCACCCGAGCATCGGCACCGCCGTGACCCTGGCCCGTCGCGGCGAGGTCGAGGAAGGCGAACTCGTCCAGGAATGCGGCGCGGGACTGCTGGCAGTCACGGTCTCCGGGGCGTTCGCGACGCTGACCGGCGCCAGCGCGACCATCGCCGACCCGATCGACCCCGCGCCGTACCTGGCCGCATGCGGGCTAGGCGCCGACGACCTCGCCGGACGGCTCCGCGTCGCGGGGACGGGCCTCGAGTTCCCGTACCTGCCGGTCACCGAGGACGCGCTCGATCGGGCGCACCCGATCACCGACGACAGCGTCGACGAGGTCTACCTGTTCACCTGGGACGCGGAGAAGGCCACCGCCCGCGCCCGCCTGTTCGACCCGGCGAAGGGCATCGTCGAGGACCCCGCCACCGGCTCGGCCGCGCTCGGTCTCGGCGTCTACCTCGTCGCCGAAGGCTGGGCGGCCCCGGACGGCGACACGTCGTACCTCATCGAACAGGGCACCCACATCGACAGACCCTCGCACCTGGAATGCGTCGTCTCGGCGTCGGAAGGGGTCGTCGAACGCGTCACCGTTCGAGGTCAGGTGCTGCCCATCGCGCGCGGAGAACTCGTCGCCCTGCCGTGACAAGGCGCCCCGGCCGGTGCGTAGGCTGTCCGACATGTCGACGATTGTGCGTATCGGCACGCGATCCTCACCCATGGCACTCGCCCAAGTCGACCGGGTTTCCGCCCTCTTGCGAGCCGCCGATCCGGAACTGACCGTCGAGGTCGTTGCGATGACGACCTCCGGCGACCGGTGGACGGGGCCGCTCTCGGACCTCGGTGGGAAGGGCGCGTTCACGAAGGAGGTCGACGCGGCGCTCCTGGGCGGCGCGTGCGACCTGGCAGTCCACTGTGTCAAGGACATTCCGGGCGACCGGCCCGTTCCCGAAGGCACCGACATCGTCGCCTTCCTCGAACGCGACGACGTTCGCGACGCGGTAGTCCAACCCGACGGCATCACGCTCGACGACCTTCCCGAAGGCGCTCGGATCGGAACATCGTCGCCGCGCCGCGCGGCGCAGCTGGCCCTGCACTGGCCGCACCTGCTCCCGGTCCCGGTGCGCGGCAACGCGAACAGCCGCCTCGCGAAGCTCGACGCGGGCGAGTACGACGCGCTGCTGCTCGCGGTCGCCGGGCTCGAACGCATCGACCTGACGGAGCGGATCAGCCAGATCCTCCCCGTTGACGCGATGGTGCCCGCCGTCGGCTCCGGCACGCTCGCGCTCCAGTGCCGCACCGATGACGACGTCACCAACGCCTACGCGCGCGCCCTCCGGCACGAGCCGACGTGGCTTCGCACGACCGCCGAACGCACGATGCTCTCGGTGCTCGACGGCAACTGCCACTCACCGATCGCCGGCTACGCGACCCTCGACGACGGCACGCTGAGCCTGCACGGCCGGGTCATCGCGCCCGACGGCAAGACCGTCCTCGACGCGAGCGGGCGCGGAACCGACCCGGAGGCCCTCGGCACCGACGTCGCCGCGGAACTGCTGCGTCAGGGCGCGGCGGACATCATCTCGGCGACGGCCTGACCGGTCCGCGCGGGCTCCGCGCGGTGTCGTGACCACCCGCTTGATCGGGTGAACGCGTCATGCGTCCGGCTTCGTGACCGCGCCGACCGCGACCGCTCTACCGAGCGTCCTCGTCCCGAACCGGTGAACGCGTCAGGACCGGTGTCGGCGTTTGACCCGGTGGAGGCGGAACGGCTTTCGCGTGGGGCGTGCGGCCGTCGACGGTCGGACGGGCGCGGCGAGGTCGTCGTCAGGCAGTGATCGACCCACGAGGACCGTCAGCGCCGAGCCGTCGACGACCGGCTCGGTCGGGACGGTCGAGTCTTCGGCCTCCGTGGGGGTCTCGTCGGCCGTCTCCTCTTCGGGGGTCTCGGGTGCCTCCGGCACCGCGATCCGCCAGATCCGGCAGCCGTCGGCCCAGCGGGCGACCGTGTCTCCCGTTGCGTTGAGTCGTTTGGGGGCGAGCGCCGCCGCGATGCCGTCCCATTGCGGAGACGGATGCGGTACGAGCGTCACGGCGGCACCGTACTGGACGATCCGGCCGCCGTGGTCTCCCCGGTGAACGACCGTGGCCGTCTCTCCGTCGACGAAGCCCGGGTCGCGTTGTTCGCCGTCGCCGCAGACGACGTAGAGCGCGTCGTCGACCCAGACGCACCACAGTGCTCGTTCGGGCGCGTTGTTCGGCGCGATCCACGCGATCGCGGCCTTCTGTGCGACGGCGGCGGCGAGCCGTCGGGCGTTCGCCTCGTCGGTCATAGCGTCTCCAAGGGTGGTCGCGGTGCGGGCGAGATGTGGCTGGTCGTCGTGTACCGCTCGACGCGGAGGTCGGTGGGCCAATCATCCACCGTCCATCCGCCCTTGGCGATCAGCGCCGCCAGAAAGCTTCGCGGTTCCGGCAGGGAGCGCCACACCGACGGTAGGAACGTCGCGCGGGAGTGTTTCGTCGCGAGCGTCAGCCCGTCGACGCCGGGGCGGATCAGGTCGTGAATGTCGTCGATGGTCCCCACCGGCAGGGGTTCGGGTTTCGACAGCACCGACACCGACACCGTCAACTGTGGCCATTCGTCGGCCGTGACGGCGGGGAGCCGGGGGTCGCGCAGCGCGCGGATGGCGTTGCGGGTGATGTCGTCGCGCAGCGGTCGGGCCGCGTACAGCGAGCCGATGCAACCGCGCAACCGTCCGGCCCGGTCGACGGTGACAAAGGACGCACCGAGGCGGTTCAGCGTCGAGTCGTCGCCTTCGCGAGCCGGCACGGGCCGACCGAGCAGCGCGGACGCGATGGCGGCGACGGCGAGCTCGGCGATCGGGTCGCTGGTCGCAGCGTCGTCGCGGGTGGTCACGGGTCGATCCTGCCACGGCGACGGCGCCCGCGTCGGCCTCACCGCGCGCATGGCGGGCGACCTTCGTGTGGGTGGAATGGGGTGATTGGTCGGGGGATGCCCCTGTCGGTGTTTCGTGCGAGGATGCACCACATGGAGCCTTCCCGGTCGACGTCAACCGAACACATGGCAGAGGTCATCCCGCATCCCTCCGCACGCCGCGATGCCCCCGAACCAGCCGATGTGGACAGCCTGGAGGGGCGGGTCGCGCTGGTCACCGGCGCGGGCAGCCCGGACGGCATCGGCTTCGCGGTGGCGAAGCGCCTCGCGGCAGTCGGCGCGGAGGTCGTCCTCGTGTCCACCACGAAGCGCATCCACGAGCGGGCCGAGGAGATCGGCGGCACCGGATTCGTTGTCGACCTGACGATCGAGGCCGAGGTCGCGGGCCTGGCGGACGCGATCGAGGAGCAGATCGGCGAGGTCGACGTCCTGGTCAACAACGCGGGTCTGGCGTCGAAGACCGCGCCCGCCGTGTTGAGACCGGTGGCGCAGTTGACGTACCCGGAGTGGAACGTGGAGGTGGAACGCAACCTGGCGACGACGTTCCTCGTCAGCCGCGCGTTCGTGCAGGGCATGGCGGAGCGCGGGTGGGGTCGGGTCGTGAACGTCGCCGCGACGGCGGGCGTCGTCAACGGCGTCCCGGCAGAGGCCGCGTACGCGGCGGCGAAGGCGGGCGTGACGGGTTTGACCCGGGCCCTGTCGATGGAGCTCGTGGCCGACGGCGTGACGGTCAACGCGGTCGCGCCGGGCCTGATCAGGACGGGCTCGTCGACGGTTCCCGAGTTGCAGCGCGGCCTCGACATGCCGATCGGTCGCCCCGGCACCGCAGACGAGGCGGCCTCGGCGATCGCGTACCTGTGTTCCCCGTCGGCGGGTTACGTGACGGGGCAGGTCCTCATCGTCGACGGCGGCGCGGGCGTGCGCGCCTGACCGATCGGCGCGCTCCTGTCAGGCACCGGAAGGCGACCCAGAGGCCCACGAGCCCCCATTTCCTTGCGCCCCTTGGCTTTCGAGACTCGGCGGATCGGGGCTGTTCGCGCTCGTGGTGACCGGCCGTGTGCGGGCGTACGCTGGCGTCATGACGGATCGCGCGCTCTTCCTGTTCGACGGCGACTGCGCCTTCTGCTCGCGTAGCGCCGACGTGGCGCGGCGGGTCGCGGGCCCGGGCGTGACGATAGAGGCGTGGCAGTGGGTCGACCTGTCCGTGAACGGGCTCACCGTCGCCGACGTCGACGCGGCCGTGTGGTGGCTTCCGGCGGTGGGCCGCCGTGCCTCGGGTCCGGACGCGATCGCGGCGTTGCTGCGGACCTCGCCGCACAAGGTGCTCCGGATCGTGGGGAGCGTCCTGTCATGGCGGCCAGTGTCGGCGCTGGCGTGGCCGGTGTACCGGCTCGTGGCCCGGAATCGGCATCGCCTGCCGGGCGGGACCCCGACCTGCTCCCTGCCGCACTCGCAGCGCGGGTAGGGCCTCGTCCGAGAACGCGAACGAGAACGTGGTCGTGGTCGTGTTCCTGTTGAGACCACCGTTGCCCCTGTTCGATCAACGCTGTCGGCCCCGTGTCTCCGCTTGGTTGGGCAAAGGTCCCGCTTGGTTGGGCAAATTGCGAAATCACGCCTGTTTCCGACATTTGGCCAACCAAGCGGAGCTTTTGGCCAACCAAGCGGGAATCGGCGGGTGGGTTGGGCCTGGCGCCGACCCGGCCGTGTCGGTCCGCGCGGGGGCGGCCTCTAAGCTCCTTGCGTGAATGACCACGTCGAGGAGATCGGTGTCGGCCCGTGGCAGGGGGAGTGGCCGGACGATGAGCGCTACGACCCGGAGCTGTTGGCCGAGGGCGATCGGCGCAACGTCGTCGACCGGTATCGGTACTGGACGACGGAGGCGATCGTCGCCGATCTGGACGCCACGCGGTTCCCGTACGTCGTCGCGATCGAGAACTGGCAGCACGACTTCAACATCGGCACCGTCGTGCGGAACGCGAACGCCTTCGGTGCCGCGAGCGTCCACATCATCGGCAAACGTCGCTGGAATCGTCGCGGCGCGATGGTCACCGACCGCTATCAGCACGTGATTCATCACCCGACGGTCGACGAGTTTCTGGAGTGGACGAACGAGCGCGGACTGGCCGTGATCGGCGTCGACAACCTGCCGGGCTCGGTCCCGCTGGAGACGACCGTCCTTCCTCGACTGTCTGCTTTGGTGTTCGGTCAGGAGGGGCCGGGGCTGTCCGAGGCGGTCCGGCAGGCGTGCCAACAGGTCTGCTCGATAGCTCAGTACGGTTCGACCCGGTCGATCAACGCGGGCGTGGCGAGCGGTATCGCGATGCACGCGTGGATCCGGGCGCACGCCTCGACTTTCTGAATCGCTCGTGTTCGTGAAATATCCCACGAATGGCGGAATCCGTTGCGGTGACGGAAATCTGACACCTGCGAGTGGTGTGCGGCCCTGAGCTGGAGTGATGCGGCCGTCACGAGGTGCGACCCCCATCTTCAGGGCGATATGTCCGTTTTCTCCATGGGGAGGAAGTGACTCAAAGATGCGATTGCGGCGAAATACCGCTAGTCTTGAGGTGGCTAAACCCGTTGGAAGGGGATGCCGTGACCGTAGACGTTACGAGTGACATTGACCGCGCCAATGCGACTAACGCTGTACGCTCAGCGATGTTCGTGAGCCGTAGTGACCGCCGGCACACCTGGCCCGGTTGGCGTTACGACTCGTCTGAGCCGCTGTGGGAGGGGGTTCGCCCGATATGAAAAAGGTTCTGACCTGGGCCGGTGTGGCTTTCCTGGTCTTCTTTGTTGCCTTCAGTCCAAATAGTGCGAGCAATGTCGTTCAGACGATTGCCGGCAGCATCGGTGACATCGGCAAGGGTTTCGCGACGTTCATTTCCAGTCTCGTTACGTGAGACCATGACGTACCAGGATAATGCGGCCGGTGATCCGGATCCTCGGATCACCGAGCAGTTCGACCAAGTCGATCCGCTCATTCCGCGTCAGCCACCAGACGGTGCCGGCCCGCCCGACATCGCCGCGGACGACCTCGAAGGCTTCCGCTTCGACGCTTCCGGCATGCCGGTCGGTCCCAGCAAGATGCCTGTGCCCGAGTCTCCGTCGCCGATGACGGCGCGCTATCTCTTCCCGACCGAGAAGTACCGGGGCGAGTGGCGTCGGCATTGGATTCACCTGATGCCCGTGATCGTCGTGGGTGTCCTCGCGACGTTCCTGAGCGGGTACGTGAGTGGCCTGCTCGGTTGGAGCGGTGAGGCGACGGCCGTGACCGCCGTCGTCCTGATCTATCTCGCTGTACTCGGTTGGGCCGCGTGGAAGGTCTTCGACTGGTACTTCGACCGGTTCATCCTGACGAACAAACGTGTCATGGTCATCAGCGGGATCATCACCCGCAAGGTCGCCATGATGCCGCTGTTGCGTGTCACCGACATGAAGTACGAGCAGTCCCCGCTCGGCCGAGTGATGGACTACGGCACCTTCGTGATGGAGTCCGCCGGTCAGGATCAGGCGCTTCGCGAGATCAAGCACCTGCCGAATCCGAACGAGCTCTACCTCCAGATCTGTGAGGAGATGTACGAGCCCGCGGAGGTCGACAAGGCCGCCGAGGAAGACGAGGAGATCGACGACGATCTGCAAGCCGAGAGCGCCCAACGCGGCGATTCTTGACGGCAGACGCGTCCGTCTCATCCGTACCGACTTAACGGGGTCGCCCTAGCGGGCGGCCCCGTCGTCGTTCTCGTCGTCCCTGCTCAGCGCCTTCATCAGTGAGCGCCGGGGGTGGACAACCGCGCTCCCGTCGGCCATCATCGAAGGATCGCCCGTGGGTGAGGAGGGCCGAGCCATGACCGGACCGGATCAATACGGCGACGCGATCGAGCGTCTCGAACGCGATGTAAACGCCTCGTACTCGTCCCGATCGGACTGGCTTCGATCGTTGCGGTCCGACCTGGAACGGCTCAGCGCGGTATTGCCGCCCCCGCCTCCGGACGATTCTCCGATCGAGCGGTTGACGGCGGACGCGCCCCGGCTCGCGCCCGCCGTGCGGCGCCTCGACGACGAGCACGACCACATCCGGTCGCGCATCGACGCCTTGAACTCCCGCCTGGACGGGCCCGATCCCGGTGATATCGAGCCGCCCGTCCGGCATCTCGTCGCCGACGTCCATCGATACCGCCGACTTGTCTCGCGGCTCATCTACGAGGCCTACGAAGTGGACATCGGCGGCGAGAACTGACCACCGCCGCGCCGTCACCGATCGGCGTGATCATTGGCGCCGAACGGATCCACCACGCGCCTGTCATCGACACATGTCGATTCCTTCAGATTCCTTGGCGGGCGACGCCCCGCGCCGATCGATGTCCGGCGTTTCGACCGATGGCACGACCGCCCTAGATTGGGCGCATGAGTGCCCTCCCGGACGCCGCGATACTCGTGGTCGACGACGACGCGACCGTCGCCGACGTCGTGCGCCGCTATCTCGAACGCGACGGCTACTCCGTGACGGTCTGCGGGGACGGTCTCGAGGCCCTCGCCGTGTTCCGGTCCGGCGTCTTCGACCTGGTCGTGCTCGACGTGATGTTGCCAGGGCTCGACGGGCGGGACGTGTGCCGGGTTCTGCGCGCCGAAACGGCGGTCCCGATCGTCATGTTGACCGCGCGCGGCGACGCCGACGACCGCATCATGGGCCTGAGCCTCGGCGCCGACGACTACCTCGCGAAGCCGTTCTCCCCGCGCGAGCTGGTGTTGCGCGTGTCGTCGGTCCTGCGTCGCGCCGCCGCCGAACCTCCCCGCAGGGTTCGACGCCTGACCGACGGAGACCTCGTCGTGGATCTCGGCGCTCGAACGGTCGCGCTCGCCGGTCGGACGATCGCGGTGACGGCCCGCGAATTCGACCTGCTGGCCTACCTGCTGGCCCGCCCGGGCCGCGTTCACTCCAGAGCGCAACTCCTGACGGAGGTGTGGGGGTGGAACTTCGGTGACGAGTCCACTGTCACCGTCCATGTGCGACGGCTGCGCGAGAAGATCGAGGACGATCCCAGCCGACCCGGGCGCATCATCACCGTCTGGGGCACGGGCTACCGGTATCGGGACCCGTCATGATGGGCGACCTCGCGGCGCTGCTGCTCGTCGCGTCCGTCTGCGCCGCCGCCGTGGCGGTGCCCGGCGCGCTCGTGCTGCGAGCCCTGCGGGGCCGCTCCGTCACCGTCGCGGTGAGCCTGCTCCTCGTCATCACGGTCCTGTCGCTCCTGGCGGGCATCCTGGGGGCATCGGTCGAGATGTTCCTGTCGCCGCACGACCGCAACGTCATGCTCATCCTGGTCGGTGTGTCCGGCACGGTCGGTCTCGCCGTCTCCGTGTGGCTCGGTCGACGTCTGACCGCCGAGGCCGCGTGGCGGGAGGAACTGCGCGAACGCGAGCGCGTCATGGAACGTCAACGACGAGACCTCGTGGCGTGGGTCAGTCATGACCTGCGGACCCCGCTGGCGGGCATGCGGGCGTTGTCGGAGGCGCTCGTCGACGGGGTCGTCACCTCGCCCGCCGACGTCGCCGACTACCACCGTCGGATCGGCGCGGAGAGCCGCCGGATGAGTCGCCTCGTCGACGACCTGTTCGAGCTGTCGCGCATCCACGCGGGCGCGGTCACCTCCGCGCGATCGCCGGTGTCGCTGGCGGAGGTCGTCGCGGAGGCGTTCGTCGCGGTCCAGCCGTTGGGCACTGCCCGGGGCGTTGCCGTCCACTGTGACGTTGACCGGACACAGTGGCCGATCGTCTCCGGTGCGGCGACCGAGCTGGTGCGAGTGGTCGGCAACATCGTCGGCAACGCGGTGTCGTTCTCGCCGGCCGGTGCGACGGTCTGGGTGTCGGCGGGGGTCCGCGCGGGG